>NZ_JBDFVF010000035.1:0-78340 GCF_040913205.1 Bacteroides sp. MSSM.1001136sp1_RTP21357st2_D2_RTP21359_211015
GTGGACATCTTTAATTATGGTGACACTTATCTGGACAACAATATGGTTGAACGGATGAACCGGTACATATCCTTATCAAGAAAAAACTCATTGTTCTTCGGCAGCCATAAGGGGGCCGAACGAGGCGCCATACTCTACACGATAGCACTCACTTGTAGGATGCATAAAGTGAATCTATTTGAGTATCTCACGGATGTGATAAACAGAACAGCCGAATGGCAACCGAACACACCAATTGAGAAATACAGGGAACTGCTTCCTGACAGATGGGAAAAGGCTAATGACTAAAAAGGGATCATTAGCCTTTTTATTTTAATACACTATATAGAATCGCGGAGACGCTTACTTAGAGAATTACATAAGTTCGATATTAATAAATGCAACCGCCGTTACTGTAATGGTGATTTCGTTAATGAAAAACAACACAATATACAATGGGTGGAAGTCTTATCAAAAGAAGCCCTACAAGATTAAAACATAAAACTAAATCCTTTATTGTGAGAAGCTTTATATTTTTGAATTTCCAAAGACAGTGATTTTTTCAATTGCACCGCCATGAAATCCAAAAAAGGCTGGTTGGTTTCATCATCTTGCGCCTGTTGTAAAGAAAGGATATAATCTGCCCTATCCTCCTTAAAAATCTTAGCGGGGAAAAGATGATAGCAGAATTGAATATAGTTCATCAATAAGCGAGCTGCTCTCCCGTTGCCATCCACCCAAGGATGAATAGTCACTAAATTGAGGTGAGCATTAAAACTTAATTCGTATTGTTCACGGAACGTTTCCACATTCTTTTGCCGTTCCTGCAACAAGAAACAAAGTTCTTCTACTTTAACAGGTACTTTTTGATAATCCATATAAGAACGCCCACCTACACCAGGCGTAACGCCACACAAACGGAACTCACCTCTGGAAGAATCGAAAGAGCCGCCTATTGTATTATGCCTTCCCCCTGTTGTCCGCATCAAAGTAGCGTTTAACTTCTGCAAAAAAGCAGGAGTTATAACAGTATTGCGTTGCGCTTCCTTTTTAGCAAGCTCGTATGCTTTCTTCAAGTCCTCATTCATCAGATGATATACCAACGGCTTTCCTTTAGCTGTTACACCTTCATCGAAAAGAAGCTGTGCATCCATTTCGGTTAGTGTAGAACCCTCAATGGCTGTAGAATGGGTAATAAGAGAATAGAGGTAGTACTTCTCATAGTCCACCGACTGACTGATACCGAGTTGCTGAAACTCCTTATACAGTTCCTCTATTTCCAGCCAAATACCTTTTTCCATAATTAGGTTACCTTAATTGTTATTTTTCCCAAAATTACTTCTGATACAACACTTTACCAAGCGAAACGACTACTTTCTTACTATTTTTTTGCAAACGCAGGGAAAATTAGGCAATAAAAAAACGCTAAGTCAATTTGTTGCAATCACTTAGCGTTTTCCGAGTACCCAGACTCTCTGTCATCTCCTTAAAAAATCTCTAACCAAACATCTACCTATTTCAACTCAAATGGTACAGTACCTTTAATATCTCTGGATGAACTACCGATGATTGCCTCAAACTTACCCGGTTCGGCCACCCATTCGTGTTTAGCATCATCGAAGAAGCTCAATGCTTTCTTATCAATCGTCAGCGTTACCGCTTTCTCTTCTCCCGGAGCCAGTTTCACTTTTTGGAAACCTTTCAACTCTTTTACCGGACGAGGGAGAGAGGATTTCTTATCACTGATATAAAGCTGAACAACTTCCTGACCTTCACGAGTGCCTGTATTCTTCACATTGACTGTGAAAGAAATGGTATCATCTGCAGTCATAGTTTTCTTGTCGGCCGAGGGTTTTCCATAAGCGAAAGTAGTGTAGCTCAATCCATGTCCGAACGGGAACAGCGGTTTGATTTTTTCTTTATCCGCCCAACGGTAACCTACAAAAATATCTTCCCGATAGATTTCATTAATCGTATCTCCTCTATGTTTAGACTGTGCCAGTTCTTCCTTATTGCCCGGATATTCGCCCAATTTATGAGCCCCTACATCTTCCAGTTTTGCCGGGAAGGTGAAAGGAAGTTTTCCCGAAGGATTGGCGTCTCCTACCAATACGGAAGCAAGAGCTGTTCCGGCTTCCGAACCCAGGAACCAGCCTTGTACAATGGCCGGCACTTCATTTACCCAAGGCATAGCCACAGCATTGCCGGAGATATTGACCACGATCAGGTTTTTATTCACCTTTGCGAGTTCACTAATCACTCTATCCTGTGCGTATGGCAAACCTAAAGAAGCACGGTCCGAATCTTCACAATCCTGATGATTGCTCTTGTTCAAGCCACCGAAGAAGACTACATAGTCGGCATCTTTAGCCACTTGCAAAGCTTCTGCAAGCAATTCATCTTCCGAACGGTTATCTTTCAAGTCCTGACCGGTTTTCACACCGTTATACTCTCCTGTCGGGTCGCCTACATACCCACGGGCATATACCACTTCTGCTTTTGAGCCCACACGACTTTTCAGTCCATCCAACGGAGAAATCTCATATTTCACTTTCAAAGAAGAACTACCACCGCCCACAGTCATCATCTTAATGGCATTTTCACCGATAACGGCTATTTTTTTAGCTTTATTCAAATCGATAGGCAGTACGTTACCGTTGTTCTGCAACAGTACAATCCCTTCTTCTCCAATCTGACGTCCGGCTTGCCCGTGTTCGGGAGAACCTAAAGAGCCAAATGGTTTGTGCGGGTCCATTGAAGTACGGAAAATCAGACGAAGAACATTACTAACCTTTTCATCCAATTCTTTTGTTCCTACTTTACCTTCCTTGATTAATTTCAGGTAAGGGAAAGCAAGGAAATAATTATCATAGGCATTCCTCGTTCCGGCAGACAGTCCGTTCGTCCATGAACCAAACTCGAGGTCCATGCCATTGTGGATCGCCTGTTCGGTATGGTGCACACCTCCCCAGTCGGACACTACGACGCCGTCAAAGCCCCATTCATCGCGAAGTATATCTTTAAGCAGGCGTTTGTTGTGACAAGCATGCTCTCCCTGATAGAGATTATAGGAGCCCATAATCGACCATGTTCCACCTTCCTGGACAGCCGCTTTAAAAGCAGGCAGATATATCTCATAAAGAGCACGATCACTTAATTGTACATTGGTGGTATGACGGTTGAATTCCTGATTGTTCAATGCATAATGCTTCACGCAAGCAGCCACTCCATTCTCTTGCACACCTTTGATGTAAGGAACCACCATTGTGGCAGAGAGGTACGGATCTTCTCCCATATATTCGAAGTTACGTCCGTTCAAGGGTGTACGGTAGATATTCACACCGGGGCCCAACAGAATATCTTTTTTGCGATAACGAGCCTCTTCACCGATACTTTTTCCGTAAAGATGAGACATTTCGGGATTCCATGTAGCAGCAAGGCACGTCAGTGCCGGATAGGCAATACAGGAATCGTTTGTCCATCCTGCCTGATCCCATTCATCCCACAACACTTCCGGACGGATACCGTGAGGACCGTCGGTAGCCCATACTTCGGGAATTCCGAGGCGGGGAACGCCTGCCGAACTAAATTTAGACTGTGCATGAATCATCTTCACCTTTTCTTCAAGGGTCATCCGGTTCAATGCATCTTTCACTCTCTCTTCGATAGGCTTACCAGTGTCCAGATACACGGGCTTCTGCGCAAAGGCAGGCAACGCAGTTATCACAGACAAGCCAAGTAACATTGCTTTGAATTTCATGTTCATTTATGATATAAGAAATAAGTTCATACTTTATTTATATAGACTCCCAAACAGGGGATATTTCCTAGTTGCGGACGAGTTTATTAATGTTTTTTACATTATTCCGACCAAAGATGAATCCTGAAAGGGTACAATTCATCATACCCTTTCAGGATAGTTTCAATAAAAATCCGGCATTAATCTTCAGATCAATTTATTTTCTCAACCTTCAGATCAGCATTTGCATTGCCATTCGTTACATCAATGGTAAATCGATAGACAGCTCCTTCTTCAAATGCTTTATTATCCTGCATTTCCAAATTTCCGGAATCTGCAAGTTTAAGCTGTTCCACTAAAATAGAGCTTGCATAATTGCCGAATTCTCCTCCCCAATCATTTTGATGGAAGAACTTAAAACTAATCACTTCCGGGTCACCACTAGTCTTCAACGTTTCCCCGGCTTTCAAGGTTAGCTGATACTTTTTAGAAGCAACTTGCGCCAGACAGAGCGCTTTACTTGGCTCCCAACCTACTTCGGAAGACATAACAGAAGGCTTACCGATTCCTTTTCCGATAGCCCAGATTGCACCCGTTCCGTCATCTTGCAATTTGGCCGGTTTACCATCTTTCAAAGCCATTACAGAAAAATACTTCAAAACAGCATTAGCTGTCACCCGATAATCTCCGTTAATCGGCAGGAACTTCAATGCACCATCACTTTGTTTCTCAAAGAAGTCAGGATCGATCCACCATTCATTCAAATTATCAATGCCTGTAACAGTTATCATTTGTCCTTGTGTAAACGCCTGATCCGACTTATATATATCAGTATCTGTCACCTCCATCTTATCATTACCAAAGAAAATATCCGGTGCAGGTAAATCTACCTTCCCTACTTTCTCCACTGTCAACACAGCCTTGGTATTGCCTTTCGTCACATCAACTGTAAACCTGTAAATACCTCCTCTTTCGAACTTCTGACCTTCTTCCAGTCCCAAGTTTCCGTCCGATGAGATTTTAACCAATTCACTCGTTGTAGAAATAGCATCACCCTTAAACTCGCCGTTGTCCCATTTATTGATATGGAAGAACTTAAAGTTAATATCATCCACTTTCATGGTAACGCCAGCTATAAATGTCAGTTGATACTTCTTCGCAGTAAGCTGTGGCATACACAGACCATTTTCCGGAGTCCACCCTACTTCAGAAAGTGCCACCGACGGTTTACCGATTCCTGTTCCAATAGCCCAGATAGCACCTGTTCCATCATCCTGCAACTTGGCAGCCTCACCATTCTTCAAAGCAATGACAGAGAAATACTTCATTTTACCATTGGCTGTTATTTGGTAACTTCCGTCAATCGGCAGGAATTTCAATGTTCCATCTTCCTGCTTTTCAAAATAATCCTGGTCTATCCACCAATTATCATAATCAGGCACCCCTTCAAACGCTAGAATGTCATTCTTCTTCAAAGTCAACTTGATTGCATAGATATCATTCTCTACCAATTCCATATCTTCACCGTTCACCTTTAACTTGGCAAATGGTTCTGCCTCGTAAGTCAACGTATTAAACTTGATAGCATAATTTCCCGGTTCCGTATTAGAAAATGAGATAGCATTCGTAGAACCGGCTTCAATCGTTCCATTCTCCCAGCCGAAAGTCAATTCGTTCCCATTCTCTCCCACTTTCGGAGTCTTGATATACGCTTTCATCTTTTGCGAGAAGTCTCCTGTCACACTATACTTGTACATGGATTGACGTTCCATCCGGTACTCTTTTCCTTCCTCATCCACTAATGTCAGATAGGGGAAGTCCGGTCGTGCCAGAGCGAGTTCTTTCGTCATTTCTGTAGTAGTAAAATGAATGTTCTGAAGAATATATTTCAAAGTTGCCTTTCCATTAGGAATATTAGCATAATAAGGAACAAAAATTTTACCAGTATAGTCATTTCCGCTTGTCTTTGTACGGATGACCGTTTCAGACACTTGTTCTTCTCCATAAAAAAGCTGTGCTTTCAACGTAGAAAGAGGCACATCCACATCCGAGGCTTTAATCGTAAACGGAAGACTGTCACCAAAAAGAGCATCTGCATTCTCTGCTTTGATTTCCATACTCGGATTACCGGGCAAGAATTCGTCATCATTACAGGAATTCATGGATAACATTCCTGCCAAAGCCAATATAATATAACTGTTTTTTTTCATTGTCTTGATCGTTTTAAGGTTCTTATTCCGACTTTGCCCAACGATAGGAAGTCACAGATTTGCCCGGAACATCATAAGCAAAATGACGCTTACCATCACTTAAGGTTATCTTTTTAGTCTTTTCATTATTATTCATCAGTACAAAAGCGTATGTTCCATCCGGATTCTCGAAAGCGGAATACATGATATTGCTATCAGCATAGCCGGATGCACCGATACGTACCGCTCCCGGTTTCACCACACTTGAGAGATGGGCGATGATATAGTAATGCGAGTTGCGGATAATTGTCTTATAGTCGCTATTACTGATATCCACCGCTCCGTAGCAAGTCTGGCAACCGCCTTCACGGTTAGGAGCACGGTCATTATCAAGCATCAGGTTCCACACTATAACTCCCCTACACCAGTTGTTGATCGTACCCAATGCTACTTCTTTCATATCTTCCAGCAATCGTTTCGACAAATCACGTCCGCTATTCCATGTTCCGATAGAAGTCTCCGTGAAAAGAAGTTCCTTTTCAGGATAGGCTTTATGTATATTTAAAAGCTCTTCGCGATTCCCGCCATAGTTGTGATAAGCAGCTCCGGCCAGGTATTGGGAAGCAGCTGCGTCCTCATACATCTTACCGGGGTAGTTCTTTTCCGTTGCAATATCACTATAATCATAGTTATGATCGTATGCATAAATTTTCGTAGCCAGTCCGGCTGTTTTGAATTTAGGTCCGAGTGCTGTTTTCACAAAGTCCCTCTGTTCTTCCCAACTCATATAAAGCGAAGCGGAATTACCACGGTTCAACGGTTCGTTCTGGGGAGTTACAGCATAAATATCAATGCCTTCGGCGTTGAAGGCTTGTACCCATTTCACAAAATAAGTGGCATAGTCCTGATAATAGGCTGGATTCAGCTGACCGTTTGTCCATGAATCCAGCGGAGTAAGATCTGTGAGACTCTTTACTTTCATCCATTTTGGACAAGTCCAAGGGGCGGCAATGACTTTAATAGAAGGATTGATGCTCAAAATCTCTTTCAGAATCGGAAGGATATAGTCTTTCTCTTCACTTTGCAAAGCAAAATGCTCAATACCTTTCGTATCACAGCAGGTATATTCGCTCAATGAAAAGTCCGAGCAGCCGATAGAGATACGGATATAGCTAAATCCGAAGCCTTTGTCGTCAGAGAATGTTTCCGTAAGGAAGGCGTGACGATCTTCCGGTTTCATTTGCAGAAGATTAAAACAAGTGGCGCCTGTGATAGCAGCTCCGAAGCCGTCCATTGTCTGATATTGTTCAGTCGGATTCAATGTGATTGAAGTAGGTGCCAAATTATCTTTCGAGCTGAAATTAACGGCATCACGGGTCAAATCGCGAGTCAGGCTGCTAGTGGTCGCATAAATAGTCACATCTCCAGTCGGAACAGGTGTAACCGGTTTCTCCGCATCGTCACTGTTGCTGCATGCAGCTAATATGGTGAAGCATCCTAAAAAGGTCAATGCTATATTTCTCATGTCTATCATAATCTTAAGTTTTCTATGTTTTTAGTTGAATTAATAACCCGGATTCTGGTGAATCTTATCATTCGCGTCGATTACCGACTGCGGAATTGGCAAACGATAAGAGTTCTTATCAAAAGTGTAAATCTGCGCTTTGCGACCTGAATCCTTAGCATACACTGCATTCATCACCTCTTCTACCTTGTCCAGACGGACCAGATCAAACCATCGTTGTCCCTCAAAAGCCAGTTCTAACCGACGTTCTTTAAGCAAAGCATTCAGCATGGCATTTTTGTTTGAACGGACAGAGGTGGGAAGTGCTCCCAATTTGGCACGGTCGCGAACTTTATCTATTATATCGGCGGCTCCTTCCAAATCCGGCGTATCCTGCATAATCAGCGCTTCTGCTTTCAGCAACAGGACATCGGCATAACGGTACTTGATGATACTGCTGTTGGCAGAGCGGCATTTATACATGAACGGATAATTATCAGACGGATAATAGTTGCTCCAATTACAATCGTAATAGACTATTGATTCTTTGAAACGGACTTCATCCCCTTCCTGTTTGAAAGCACTAATCAGGTCACGTGACGGAGTCACCCATTTCGCCCACGTGAAATTGTTATTCCAATTCACGAGATCACGCCCGAACATCCATGTACACCAGTTACCTGCTCCGGATGTAAATTGTGCTTCAAGAATCGATTCTTTTGTATTACGCATCTTTGCATCTGTTCCCGCAGCATTCATTCCAAACAAATCACTGAAATCATCTACCAGATCAAAACCGTCTGCTTTCACCTCATCACAATATTGAATAACTTTCGTATAATCACGCAAAGGTTTCTCGGCATATATTTTAGCCAATAAGGTACGAGCTACAGATTTGGTAAACAACGTTTTATTCCCCGGCGTATTGTCCGGAGCATACAATACTGCATCCAACAAATCCTTTTCAATCTGCTGATAAGCTTCAAGTTCCGTATTTTGTTTGGGGAAATATTGCGGATATACCTCATCAATGTTTTCAGAAGTAATATCATCAGCCACCGTTGTAATCACCGGAAAATCACCCCACAGACGTACCATGTCAAACATTACCATGGCACGGAACATCTTCGCTTCTGCTTTGTATTGCGCCCGTTCGGCAGTAGTCAACGAATTATCTGTCACCAGGTCAATGTTACAAATGAGTTTATTGGCACGGGCCACATCCTCCAAATAACGGTTCCAGTCACGTTCCAACACAGAATTGGAACCTTCAATCGAATTATTCTCAAACGGGACAACTTCCGCTCCGGTAGTACCGGCATAAGCATTATCCGAATGGGAGTCTGAAATCAAAAGTAAATCCACATACCAATGTTCCTGACGGTCACGCATTTGATTATAAAGCGTTGTCAGATGACTTTCAACTGCAGCTTTATCCTTGAATACGATTTTTGTACCATCACTTGTCACCCCTTCCGTCACATCCGAATAGGTGTCTAATGGCTCATAATTCAGCGAGCAGGAAGAAAGTCCCAATAGCAAGCCGGAGGTTAATCCGTAAAATATAGTTCTTAGTTTCATAATCTTTCCTTTCATTAGAATTCAACATTAATACCAAACACGTATGATCTGCAATGCGGGTAAGTACCCCAATCAATACCTTGTACCGTACCGCTGTTACCCCATTGGTTTACTTCCGGGTCCATTCCCGAATAGTTGGTCCATGTCAGCAGGTTAGTAGCCGTGAAGTAAGGTTGCAAACGGGTAATTCCCCATTTCTTCAACAGTTTACCTTTAACGTTGTAGGACAAGGAAACATCCTTCAATCTTAGATAACTGCCATCTTCTACAAAATAGGTAGAATTGAGTAATTTGAAATTAGCCTTAGGCACGTCTGTTATCTGTCCGGGTATTTTCCAACGATTCAGTACACGGGCCGACTGATTCTTACCATCATACATACCTTCCGTTTCAATACGTGAAGCATTATAAATATCGTTTCCATAAGAACCTTGGATAAAGATACTCAAATTAAAGCCTTTCCATGAAAAGGTATTAGTCATACCATAGGTAAAATCGGGATTCGGATCACCGATATAGGTACGGTCGGAAGATGATATTTTACCGTCATTGTTCAAATCACGATACATCAATTCACCGGTTTCAGGATCTACCCCATCACTTATATAACCGTAGAAACCTCCCAAAGCACGGCCCGGCTCATTACGTACAACATAGTCATTCACCACATCCGCAGTTTTAGCATCGTAATAAACTTTCTGTAATTCCAGCTTTGTCAATTTATTCCGGTTAAAAGAGATATTGAAGTCTGTATCCCATGTAAATGCTCCTCCACGAAGATTTTTCGAACTAATAGAAAGCTCAAAACCCTTATTTACCATTTCACCCTCGTTACGGGCAATAGACGTAGCGGCTGCGGCACCGGCAGGTAATGACACATTCATCAACATGTTTTTGGTCTTCTTATAATAATAGTCGGCATTAAACGTCAACCGTCCATTCAATAGGGTCAGATCCAGACCTATATTGGTCTGTGTCGTGGTTTCCCATGTTAAATCAGATGTACGCAAGTTGGCCTGGCTAATGGTAGGAACAGCATTTGCATAATCAGTCGAATCACCTTCGCCGCCTTTCTTAAACCATTCGATACGGCCGATATTGTAACGCTGCAAATATGCATAGTCACCAATACCCGACTGGTTACCGGTTTGTCCCCAGCCACCGCGCAATTTTAAATCGTCAATCCATGTCAGGTTCTCCATGAACTTTTCCGAAGAAATACGCCAGGCTGCAGAGAATGAAGGAAATACGCCCCAACGATGATCGGGATGTAATTTAGAAGAACCATCGGCACGAAGATTAGCTGTTACCAAGTATTTACTGTCGAAGTTATAAGCTACACGTCCGAAGAATGACATAATTCCCCATTGAGATGCACCCGTACCTGTATTATCCCAAGATATTTTATTGGCAGCATTCAATGTTTGAATCTGATCGCTACGATAGTGAGAGCCGTTGATCCAGCTATTTGAATAGTCTGAATCCGTCCATGACGAACCGGCCATTACTTCCAAGCCATGTTTCTTGAAATTTTTATTATAAGTCAATACATTATCAAATGTCAGCACTGTGTTCATATTCCGATTGTCCGAAGCCTCACCGTACTGATTGCGGCCCCAAGCAGTAGAAATCGGATCAAGAAAAGTGGTATTAACGGCGTTGCGACGGTCAAGAGTAAGAGTAGACTTGAACTTCAGTTCCGGAAATGGAGTCAGCAATATATTACCCGATGCCAACAAGCGGTTTTCTTTGTCTTTGTTATTTTTCGCGCGGGCCATATTTTCTAATGGATTGGTGATATTACCCACTCCATAGAAGTTATTGTAATACTGATTAGGGTTCAAAGCATCCCACACCGGCGCATAAGTCGGTGTATTGATAACAGCCAGAATAACACCACCCCGATTCGAGCCTGTTCCCATTGCTCCGCCTCCATTGCTTGTATAATCTGAATAAGAGATATTGGCACTTACTGTCAGCCATTTACGAACCTGATTTTCCAAATTTACCCGGAAATTGTAACGCTTGTAATAAGAGATGTCCAACACTCCCTGTTCTTTGAGGTAACCCGCAGAAAGGTAATATTTCATTTTCTCATTACCATTGGATACAGCTACCTGATAATTTTGAGTCTTTCCGGTCGTATACGTTTCATCAAACCAGTCGGTGCGGTCGGGTAATCCGTCCGGCAAAGACACTAGTCCGATTTCATCCTGCAATTCTTTATATTGTGCTGCATTCAGGGATTCTACTTTATCGGCTACTTTGTTCAAACCGAACTGGGCTGTCAAAGAAACTTTGGCATTACCGGCTGCACCGGCCTTCGTAGTAATTAGAATGACTCCGTTAGCAGCACGCGAACCGTAGATAGATGCCGATGAAGCATCTTTCAATATCTGCATACTCTCAATATCATTCGGAGAAAGGAACTTGATATTGTCTACAGGCACTCCATCTACTACATACAGCGGATCATTACTACCATTCATTGAAGTAGTACCACGAACACGGATAGACATTTCACCGCCCGGCGTACCGTTAGGCTGAATCACCGAGACACCGGCTGCCTTACCTTGAATGGCCTGTCCTGCCGAAACAATAGGCCGCATATCCAAATCCTTGGTAGATACGGAAGAGATAGCGGTAGTCACATCTTTCCGTTTCACCGAACCATAACCGATGACCACCACTTCATCAAGCACTTCATTATCTTCCTGAAGTGTAATCTTCATCTGGTGGGCTGCCTTTACCTCCTGCGACTTATAACCCACATAAGAGAATATCAAAATGGCGTTTTGCTTAACGTTTAATGTGAAGTTGCCATCTAAATCGGTTATTGCTCCGTTAGACGTACCTTTCTCTTGTACACTAACACCGATTAGCGGTTCTTTTTGAGCATCCAGGATCTGACCGGATGCAGTAATTTGCTGTGCGGATGCACTCAAAGATAAAAACATTGCCAAGATAGCAAAGAAAATCTTGCGACTCCCCGAAAGGATTTTTCGCCTGTTTTTTTTCATGCGTACTAAGTTTTAAAGTTAATAATAAGACGCTCGTCAGCAATGGGCTACTCTCATTACTTTCGAAGCACAGGTCAAAAGTATAAAGAAATTAAAGTGAGCTAACAAGGAGGGGGCAATAAGTGGATCATACAAAACGATAATCCACTTATTTTCATCTATTTACATTCAGAACGTATACCTAAAAAAGTGGTTGTTTTACAGTCCGAATTAGCGAATTTTTCGCACTAAATCGTCAAAATCCTCTCTCGATCCACGGGCTTTATTCCTTACTTTCGCCCGATAATTATAAATTGTATTCACTGAATAACGAAGAAACTCCGCAATTTGTGAACTATCTTCAATACCCAGACGTATCAAAGCAAAGATGCGCAGTTCAGTATTCAATAACTCGCCTTTCTTCGGTAAAATCTGTTCATTTTCCTGTAATAAGTCATTGAATTTTCCCACAAAGTTAGGGAAGAGATGCAAAAAGGCTGTATCAAAGTTTGCATACAATTCTTCCAGCTCTTCGTCAAGAGCATCTTGGGAACGCGTTATCTTTAATAATTCCGCAATTTGTCCGGCAGACACTTTCTTATTCACCATCCGCCGGTAAGCGTCTAAACGGTTGATATAAGTAGAACACAACTTGATGAAACGGGCAATATACTCTTCCTTGATCTGATTGGACTCCGAGAGTTCGATATTGGTAGAAGACAAGCAACTATTCATCTGCCTCAACTCCTCATTCAATCCGTTTAACTGCTTATTAGCTACCTGAAGATGATTTCTTGCATCTGCCAGCTTTTTCATCTGACGGTAGATATATCCCAAAGCTACAATCAACAACACCAACAGTGCAGTGATAAGCAGCAGGTTCTGTTGAAGACGGTCGTTCTGCTTTTCAATCATTGCCTGATAGGTTTTATCAATCAATGAAAGCACGTCAGCACTCTGCCAACTACGCAAACGGGCATTATAAAACTTTGTCGCATTCCAGGAAAAGCGCATATATTGGTATGCACGTTCCATATCACCATCTTCATAAAGTAATTGGGCAAGCATCCACAACGAAGCATGGTCCTTAATGGCAGAACGAATATCCGATATAGCAGAAAGACAAAGATTCCGTTTCTCTCCCAGACTATCATTACTGTACTTGTAAATCAAAGAACGATGATAAGTAGCCATCGCATATTGGGGAGTATATGGTTCTATTTTCGTCAACCGGAGATCATTCACTTTCAGGGCATCCTCATACTGGCGTTGATCGCGAAATGATGCTTCACGCATCAGCAGGTATTCTTCCGATTCCGGAGGCAATATAGCATATAATGAATCTCTATATGCCTGTGAAATACTCCAATAACGTCCCGAAAGGGTTTTATCCTGTGTATAAACGCCCAACTCGCCATACACATGGTCAAAGCAGGTGTAATAATCGGCTATTAAACGAGGAATGATTTTCCGACGGTCTACCGATTCCAGCACATCAAGAGACTCTTTATACATTCCAGTTGATGATAATAATAGCGAAAGCTGCAACTGACTTTCTATCTTCCGGTCCGTATCACGCAAGCGCTCTGCAATCCGGATATTTTCATTCAAATAGTGAATTGCAGAGTCGCAGATAAAGGCTTTATATTCTTTGTATATCTGACTGTTCAGATTGTACTGTTCCGCAGAATTAGATTCTATTCCGTGTGTCAGTTCTTTAAGATGCTTGATACGTGATTCACGTTGAACCACATACGTCTCATGTTCTTGAATCGTCAAATCAAGCACATTCAACAGTGAGTCCAGGGTCTTATCGGCCCGGGTATATAATGGAAAAGAGAGAAGTAAAAGAAATATCAGGTACTTTTTTTTCATCGGAGTATTAAACTTTAATAGAAGATTACAAGATTAATAAAGACAAATGTAGAGAAAATCTTCGTAATCTTATTACAAATAGTTCATAAATTAAAGGAACAACCCCGGATACATACCTGATGAAAATAAATACCATATTACCAACCGAAGCTCTTACCAATAAAAGTATTATCTTTGTTGCATGAAAAAGTTAGTCATTGTAGGATGTGGACGACTTGCAGAAATCGTTGCGGATGCAGTTGTCAAAGGCTTATTGCCAGATTATAATCTGGTAGGTGTCTATTCGCGTACGGCATCAAAAGCAGCGCACATCGTTCATAAAATGCAGCAACATGGCAAGCCTTGCATTGCTTGCGCCACATTGGAAGAGTTATTGGCATTAAAACCAGATTATCTGGTGGAATCGGCCTCTCCTGCCGCTATGCGGGAATTGGCTTTGCCGGCATTGAAAAACGGAACGTCTGTCATTACCTTGTCTATCGGTGCTTTGGCAGACGAGACATTCTATCGGGAAGTGGCAGAAACCGCCAAGGTAAATGGCACACGAATCTATATCGCATCCGGAGCTACCGGTGGATTCGATGTTTTAAGAACTGCCTCTCTGATGGGAAATACGACGGCCCGCTTCTTCAATGAAAAAGGTCCTAACGCACTCAAAGGAACTCCCGTTTATGATGATTCTTTGCAAACGGAGCAACGTACTGTTTTCTCCGGAAGTGCTGCGGAAGCTATTCGCCTCTTTCCAACCAAAGTGAATGTTACAGTTGCCGCCTCACGGGCTTCTGTCGGTCCGGAGAACATGCAGGTATCCATACAGTCTACTCCCGGATTTGTGGGAGATACGCAAAGAGTAGAAATCAAAAACGATCAGGTGCATGCCGTAGTAGACATTTATAGTGCTACATCGGATATTGCAGGGTGGTCAGTAGTGAGCACCCTGATTAATATCGCATCACCCATTGTATTCTGACAAATTGGCCAACACTTTTGCGCTCAGGCGGTCAAACGCCTGACGCGTGCGGCCAGTAGACACCTGCATACAACGTACATGCGGATGATTGAGCAGTTGCTCACCCCCCAATGCGCCTATCGTGTCACAAAAGCAAAGGTTATCACCTTCCAGCCATTCAGTAAAAGCAGCCTCATCCCATGCCGGCGACAAACCGGTATTGAATAAGATCTTCCGGTTACCCATCTGCTTAAATTCCTCTTCGTGCAACAGAATCGTATTTTTATTAAGGCAACAACAAATGACTTCACTCTCTACAAGGAGTTTCCCCAATGACAAAAAGCGATATCCTTTGGCAGTAGCTGCTTCTTTCTCACTGCGGGCATAATATGAAATATCAGCACCAAAGAATTTCAAGGCATCCGCTATCATGCCGCCAGACTTACCCAGTCCGACTATTCCGACTTTCAATCCGGTAATCTCACGAGGCAACTGCTCCCACGATTCCTGTCCAAAGCCGTGCAAACAGCGCACCAACTCACTGACTACATATTCCACTACTCCCTCGTCACCATAATCCCGAATACCTGTTACCGTGATACCTCGTTCATTGGCATAACGAATATCGACATTGGCACTCTCGGGAGAATAGAGTGAACAACACATTCCAATGTATTTCACATTCGGACAACATTCAAGTACATACCGGTTGATACGGGAGGTATAACTCAAAAGCACCGCATCAGCATCTCCGATACGGGCAATGATTTCATCATCATTCGCGGGTATATCAGGATACATCACCACCTGACCGGCAAATGAATACAACGCTTTTTCGGCCGACGGAACCAGACTGACCGGCTCTATAGCTACAAGTTTCTGAAACATCGTTTTTTTATTTTAGATTATTCGCGGTTAAGATAACCAATTGAAGAATAAACACTTTGCATAATTTGGGGAATTGAGAGATAACAATTTGGTAACTGTGCGCATTTTAGCGATTTGCAGAGTTGTATCTTCAAGTAACTCTTTCGAATACAAAAGTAACAAAATTCTCTCAGGAAACAAACTCACGACCGGTTTTTATACAATTCGACAGTAAAAAAAACTCCGTTATTCGATAATCTTCCTTTTGACAGAGGACAGCTTTCCTAAGTCATGCGGAGTAAATTGTATAAAGCAAAAGGATCCCTGCAATTTGACAGTAGGGACCCTTTTTGCAAGTTGGGCGGAGATATATTTTGTAATCTGCCAATGGCAGAGCGTTTTTAATCGACTACTAATTAAGATATAATCTTTTTACGACAACATATGTCGTCTACCGCATCAGGCATAAAATTGGATTTCCCAAAATAAATCAGACCGCCTCGAAGTTCAACTTCGGGAAAGGCGCGGATTACGGTGGCGTGATGCTGACGCTCTTCCATTTCATGGGGGAACCGTTTTCCCCCACAGTCCATTCGTTGTAGGCTGTGGCTGTGGGGACGGCAGTGCCACCATACTGCTTGTCGGCGTTCAGCACGAGGTCGCACTTGGCGGGATCGAATGCGTTATCTCCGGTATGACCGTCTCTGTTGTGAAAAACGGCGGTGTGCTCTATACTGGTGGTACCATCACTTATGCTAACGAAATCTCCGGCTGCGGTGGCTTCTATCCGGGTGAGAGCTTTGCAGCCCGTTACGATATAATTGCCGAACTGGGTACACTTCGGTATTTTGAGCGTTTCGAGGCCCGTGCATCCGTAGAAAGCCTCCTGGCCTATCGCAGTCACATTATCCAAAGCGAGCGTCTCCAATGAAGTGCATCCCCAGAATGCGTTTAGATTAATCCAGGTAACCTGCGAAAGATTCACCGTAGTCAGCGCAGCGCAACCTGAAAAAGCACCAGTTCCGATTACCTTCATATCATCGGGCAGCGTCACCTCCTGCAAGGCGGTGCAATTCGCAAAGGCGAGTTCGGGCAGAGTTGGCGTTGTACCCCAGTCCGTCACTCCGGTGAGGTCGCATTTCGTAATTTTTTTATTATTGATAAATGTACCCCAGTTACCGCCAATTCCTGTTTTGGAAAGTTCGCCCGTCAGCTTGAGGTCGGTGAAGCCTGCGGCGACGGCGGCACGGATGGTTAGCTGCGCTTCGTCGGCAGTCATGGAGGTCATGTCGATGTTGCCGGAAGTGGGGGGTGTGAAATTCTTCCGGCGCAGCTTGATTTGATGTTCCGCCGCCGGGTCGAGGTAAAGCTCGAAGTTGTCGGCGTACTTCTGAAACGGCTCTCCATAGAGGCTGACCATTGACTCCGGATTCACTTTCAGACGGTCGCAGTCCGCCTGCGTCAGTTGGTAACCGCCGGCACCTTGGGCGATGGAGGTTACACCGGTCATGGTGAAAAGGAGATGCACATCACCCGTGAGGGCTTTCGGAACGGAGATAAGGGGATGGGAGGCGGCCGAGTAAAAATCGCAGTTTAGGTCTATGTAAGCCCCGGCAGCGGTCTTTCCCCCGTTCAGCACGAGGGTGGCGCCCTCCTGGACGATTACACAGCACGAACTGCTGACTGCCGTGCAAGACAATTCGAAGCCCTCACCCAGTTCCAATACCGCTTTCTCGCCGACAGCCACAATCATGTCTCCATATTGCCCATTCATTGTCAATGCCACGTCTTTGCCCAGCGTAATCCTGCCGTTGATAACACATACCGCAGATTTTATATCTTGCTGGACCAGATTGATATTGGTGAGTTCGATATAAACGGCATCGGCATCGGGGCTGAAATTGCCGAGGAAGTGGTAGTTGTTGCCGTCTTCCCAAGTCATGGTGTGGCCGCCGCCGTCTATCTTGAAGTGGCCTCTGCCGTTCATGGGAGGGGTGGTATAGTCACCTCCCGCGGGTATCGTGATGTTGCCGCCCAGCGTGACGAGTGTCGGAGCGTCGGCCGAGGTGCCGCCCGTCTGCAGGGCGTCGAGCAGGGCGTCGTAGGTGGTGACGGTGATACCTTCCGGCACGGGCTCCGTTACCGGATCGTCCTTGCTGCACGAAGCAAAGACTACTGTTGCACATAGCACTAACAAAGAACAAATCTTTTTCATGTTGTTTTATATTTGATTAATATTCATGGGAAAACAAAAAAGCGCAGAGCGGTTTATGCCCTACGCAGCAAAAATATAATGAAAATTTTGGATGATTGGTGCACGTTTACGCATATCTGACGTCGAAACGTGCAACACAAGTGTTTTTTGTGGATTTATTGTATGTTGGAACAAGCTGTATCGCCAAATATACAACAGTTTGGAGGTGTTATCTATTTTTGTACTCGGTAAAGGATCCCCCTGTTATCTCCCGGAAGATTTTACAGAAATGACTTTTGTGGGCAAAACCCGAAAGCTCGGCAATCCTCTCCATTGTATAATCCGGATGTTTCGCCATTTGCTCTGTGGCGTATTCTACCCGTTTATTGTTCACCCAACGTTTGAAACTCACCCCGTAAGTCGAATTGATGAATACAGATAGTTTCCGTTCCGGGATATGCAGAGCCTCGGCATAGTCGCCCAGCACAACACCCTGCTGGAGATACAATAATAGTTTTGCCATTTCATCTTCCAGTTCCTTGTCTCCTTCACTCTCCTTTGCCGGCTGCGACTCTTCCTTCTCCTCTATCGCGGGCAAAGCCTCATAGTAAAGTTTGTATTGGTAGTTGATATACCTCACTCCAAAGTCAAAGTAGTACACTGTAATCACCACCGTGATTATTCCGTCGAATAACGGGGCAGGAAATATACTGAACACCAGAACGGCAATACCGATGCAGGCAGCCTCGTAGAACAGTCTCGAAGCCCACCGGAATTCATATTTGTCGGTGTCGGAGAAATAGTTCTCAATCTTGGCCATATAATTCCGTTGCTCACGCCGGAATAAACGGACGTAAATCACGATCTGTGTCAGATAAGTAGCCGCAAATACAGTTCTTAACAAAAGAACCGGATTCGTGATATTCGCTATATACTCATCCACCGAATAGATCCTCACATCAGGAAATAGAAGTATCGTTAATAGATAGAGTCCCACAAAAAACAATGTCGGGCAGAGGTGTCGCAAAATATTTTGCCGGCAAACGTATGGTGAATGAAAAAGTATCAGCACGATAAAAGTAAAAAGCGCCGCCTGCAACTGTGCCGCAACGAGCACAGGCATTGCAAATATTTCGGCAACGCTCTCCTGTACCCTGTTGTAAAGGATAAGCGCATTGCACAGAGCCACGATAATCGATGCAATACCCAGGAATCGTTTGGCATTGCGGTAGTGCGGGTTTATCAGCTGTGGGGCTGTTTGAATCAACAGCAGAGCCATCTCCATCGTCAGACAACCGAAGATATTGAAGTAGTATATGATATCCAACATATTATAGTCTGTGTTATCGGTCAAACAACATTCGGACGAGAAATCCACTGTAAGGCTGTTTCATAGACACCTCATCACCGTTTTACCTGTATTCACAGCCAAAGGTACTGTATTTTTTTAGCCATACATCATACTTATACCACATTTTGCACTGATTCAATCCATTCGGGTAGATACTACCTCTTCATTTCTCTGTTCTGTTCTCAATCTCCAATCTTGTACGACAAGGTTTCCATCGATATTCCGTTAGATTTCACTACTCACCATCCGGTTCCTTTCGTGGCGGTGCAATGAAATGCATCTGATTACCCCGTCCCTCTCGCTTGATAATGCCTTCGGCTGCAAAAGATTTAAGATCGTCCAATGCAGTATTCTTCAGGCGTCCTGTAAGTTGCGTATAAGTGGCTCTTGTGATGAAGCCATGCTCTCCGATATATTGCAGGACGAGTTTCTTCAGATTGTCTCTGTCCCACTTACGCGAAGTGTTGAAATCGACACACTTTCTACGCTCCAAATCTCCGCGAATACCTACACGCATACTCTTGGAAGCACGGAAATTCACCCCGTTGAAAGCTACGGATTCAGAACGAATATCATTCTTATTTGCTACCAATCGGGAAGCTTTCACTTTGGCTGAAAAGAAGCCGAACTCTCCCAATTCGACGCGGTATCCTTCACCCAGATATTGCAATACATCGTCTTTCAGTTCCATCAGGATACCTTCTATCACTCCTTCCTTAAATCCGGTTCTCTTAGCAACGCCACGGATCAATCGTTCTGCCGGAATCGTTCCACTGTAGACAATGTCGGCATACATTGTTTCCGTTTCTCCTTCCTTAGTAGTCAAGGCAGGCTTCTTCTTTAAATTGTAAAAGGCCATAATCTTATTGTTATATTTAAGATTTTTCAGTGCAGAGAATAAAGATTTTCAGTGCAGAGATTTATCATTGTTTATGCACTCGGGTAGTTGTCCGATTGTAACAGGACAATAGTCACTTTGTAAACAGCCTAATGTCACCTTATAAGGTGATATTTATCACTGCATAAGGTGACCACCTGTCTTTACAAGGGCAAAAAACAGTAAAGATACAAAATTAATTAGCGGAAAGCAAGAGACGGCACAATAAAGCTCAATATATGATTGTAATATGATTGCAAAATAAAATTCATCTGCCAACTACCGGACATCGGTTTCTCTTTATTTATTCACATAGATTTGTTGATTTCTAAATTATTTCAGTACATTTGCCCGACCTACTTCTATTGCAGAAAGGATGAAAATAGACGAAATACAGTGCATAAAAGAACTACGCAACGGCTCCTACCAGGCTTTTACACAGATTTATGAAGCCTATGCCGACCGACTTTACAGCTTTGTTCTTAAACAACTAAAAAATCGTTCCCTGACACAGGATATTGTTCAGGATACCTTTTTACGCCTATGGGACAACCGTAACCAGTTGAATAGCTTCGGCAATCTGCAAGCCTTTATTTTCACTATTGCCAAACATCAGGTAATCGATTATTTCCGCAAACAAGTCAACGAACTGCAATTCGAAGACTTTATGGAGTATTGCGAGAACCAGGCAACTGACGTATCGCCGGAAGATATCTTATTGTACGACGAATTCCTGCAACAACTTCAACAATCGAAGAAAGTTCTGTCACAACGGGAACACGAGATTTATGAATTAAGCAGGGAGAAACATATCCCCATCAAGCAAATAGCCGAACAACTGGATCTCTCCGAACAAACGGTGAAAAACTATCTGACTTCCGCCCTGAAGATTCTTCGCAGCGAAATGATGAAATATAATATTCTCTTTATTTTCTTCCTGTAACAAGAATAACACTTTCAGTAGGAATAATTAAAACTCCACAAAACTCTACAAACACCTACTATTCCTAACTTTTTCTATGCTCTACAACATAAAAAAAGTCTAGTACTCCCTTTATGTATTTACGTATAACCTATAGAAACACCAATAATATGAGTCCACAATTTAAAAAGTTATATTGCCAGTACATCGAAAAAGGAATCACCTCTTCCGATATTGGAAAGTTCAGAAATGAACTCAACAACATACCTGACGAAGAGTTATGGAATACCATGATAGATATGGAAAACGACACAGTAGAGATAAAGATGCCTCCTATGATGAAAAAGCAAATTCGAAAGGAACTACAACAAATCATTTGGAGACGCCGTTGGCTGCAATATATGAAATATGCTGCCATTATCGCTATCATCCTATCATCCTCTTTTGGACTTTATACATGGATGAATAACCCGGAAAGTCAAATGGTTGCTGTAACAGTTAGAGCTGGCAGTAAAGCAGAAATGGCTCTCCCTGATGGTACATTTGTACATCTAAATGCGGCTACAAACCTGGAATATGATGTAAACAACTCCAAGCAACGCCTCGTCAAACTATCAGGAGAAGCCTTTTTCGATGTTGCCAAGAATCCCGATTGCCCATTCAAGGTAATAATCAACGATCTGCAAATTGAAGTAGTAGGAACTTCATTCAATGTAAAGACCTATAAAAAAGACATTGTAGAAACATCTTTACTTAGCGGACGAATCAGAATATCAGGTGGTTCACTTCCCCATGAATATACGCTTTCACCCGGACAAAAGGCAACCTATTCCGCTATGGACAGAACACTACGAATAAGCAAAGCGGATGCCCATGTTGAAGCCGGATGGAGAGATAATTACCTCATCTTTGAATCCACACCATTAATTGATGTAATAGCCCAGATAGAACGATGGTATGGGGTGGAAATCAGATTGCATCATAAGCAAATCGCACAAGATTTACTATCGGGATCTTTCCGAAACGAAAGTATACAGAATGTCATAAGATCCTTAAGCATACAATACGGATTTAAGTACGAGATACATAAAGATATAATAACTATTTACTAATTTAAAAGAAAGGAGCTTATGGAAAACACACAGTAGTTAAAATCAAAAAAGAACAACCAAAGAATCGCCCAATCCTTTGGTTGTATGGAAGTCGATAAAATTTTATACATCAAAACATTATCAACTATGAATATCACAAAGTTAACATTTTTATTGAGAAGGAAACTGCGGAACAGCCTTATTTTTAGAAACTTTACCATTTTATCCGCTGCTATAATTTTATTCCCTTCGGGAGTGTTTGCCCAAGAAGGAAATGTGTCCATTCATATCAAAAATGGCACGGTAAAAACTTTCATGAAACAAGTAGAACAGCAAACGAGATATACTTTTGTATACCGGAATCATGTTCTTAACGATCAGACTAAAGTGACAATTAGCTGCACAAAGAAACCTATCAGCGAAGTGCTCTCACAGGTATTTACTCCTTTGAATATATCTTATTCATTTACTAACAACACCATCGTATTGGTAAAGCAGGAGACAGAACAAAGAAGTAATGAAAAGAGAGCGATTAAAGGAACCGTACTAGATGAAAGTGGAATTCCTATTATTGGCGCCAATGTCATGCAAGGAAAAGGAACCGGAGTCATTACAGATATTAACGGAAACTTTACCATTGTAGCAGATCCTAACCAACCACTAACAGTATCTTATATTGGATTTGACTCACAACAAGTGAAAGCCGGCAATAAAAACAATCTGAAAATATATTTGAAAGAAAGCAGCATTGCATTAAATGAGATAGTTGTAGTCGGCTATGGCTCCCAGTCCGAAAAACTAGTAACCACTTCTATCAGTAGCCTGAAAGTGGATGATCTGGATCAAGGCAGTGACTACAATGTAGCCAAGATGCTGCAAGGTCGTACTCCTGGTGTAAATGTAGCCTCTGCCAGCGGTACCCCCGGTGAACAACCGAGTGTACGGGTACGCGGTATTGCATCCATCACAGGTAACAGCACCCCATTGTATGTGGTCGATGGAGTTCCCAGTGAATCAATGCCTATGCTAAACCCCAACGACATCGAACGCATGGACGTATTGAAAGATGCTTCAGCTGCTGCCATCTATGGTTCGCGAGCTAACAACGGTGTTGTCATCATCACCACAAAATCGGGGAACACCAACAGTAAAACACGCGTAAATGCCAGTGTACGCCACAGCCTTGGATGGATTGCCAACGATATACCAATGGCAAATGTAGCAGAATATACTCGTACTATGCAAGCAGCCGTAGATAATTGGAATGTGCAGAAGAAGGACACAAAATCATTCTTCATCCCCGACCGGATTACCGAAACAGACTGGCTCGGACTCATTCAACGTGATATAGCACACTCTACTACGGCATCTATCAATCTCTCGGGAGGTAATGAGAAAACTACCTTTTTCACCTCTGTGGGATTTAACGACCAACAAGGTATCATCCGCACCAGCGGATTCCAGCAAACCAACCTACGGGCAAAATTTACTCATCAGCTGAACAAATGGTTTAAACTGAATCTGAATCTCACAGGATCTTACAGCCGTTTCGATAAAGTGGAAGAGTCATCTACCAGTTTGAAAGTGATTCGTACTGCCCGTGAAGAACAACCATGGATTGGAGCTTATCGGGAAGATGGAGGCTATACAGTGATGTCAACAGAATTATGTCGTCATAATCCCGTTATGCTGATTAATGAAGAAGACTGGACTGTACATAAGAAACAAGGAGTAGCTGCCCTTAGTTTTGATATAACTCCTATCAAAGGACTCAAATACACCCCCTCATTCAGCATATACGGTATTCTTGATGAAGAAAAGAAAACAATTTCAGAGAAACATGACGCACGTTCCAAAAATGCAGGATGGGGTGCACTTAGCGAACAGAAAAATGTAAGTTACCGATATGTTATAGACAACGTAATTTCGTATGAAAATAGTTGGGATAAACTAACTTATTCAGCCATGCTTGGTCACTCATACGAAGAGTATAACTATGAAACTTTTGGGGCTTATAGTGATAATTACGCAAACGGTGCTTATCCTTCTTCCAGCTTCGGTCTGATAAATTCCGGTTCTAACATCTACGCAGGTAGTATCGGATATAATGCATATGCACTCGAATCTTATTTCGGACGTGCCGCCCTGAATTGGGATAATCGCTATATCTTAAATGTAACGATGCGTCGTGACGGTTCTTCACGTTTTTCAAAAGATAAACGTTATGGAACATTTCCTTCTGCTTCTTTCGCGTGGCGGATTATCAACGAACCATTTTTCCCTAAAGGTACGCCACTGAATGACTTAAAGCTACGAGCCAGTTGGGGTAAGACTGGCAGTATGGATGGTATCAGTAACTGGGCAGCTATGTCATTAGTAACTTCGGGAGGAAATTCCTATAATGGTTCATCCGGTTTTAAAATCGGAGCAGATGCTGCGGATCTTATCTGGGAGAAAGCTAATCAGGTGAATGTCGGAATCAACGCAGAGCTATTCAACGGACGACTGGCGCTATCTGTAGACGGATACTATCAAAAGACAAGCGGATTACTTTATAATATCAGTACACTTGCTACAACAGGATATACTACCCGGACAGCCAATATCGGCTCGCTGGAGAACAAAGGATTGGAAGTGATGGTGAGCGGTAAAATATTCGATGGTCCTTTTAAATGGGAGCTTGCTACTAACCTCTCCTATACAAAAAACAAACTATTGTCATTGGATGGAGTACTTGATATGAAAATCAACGGTGGTGGTGCCAATACCGGTAAAGTAATGCATGCTTTAATGGTAGGTAAACCGGTTAGTGCTTTCTATATGTTGCGTCAGGATGGTATTTATCAAACCGACCAGGAAGTACCAAGCAAACTCTACGCAAAAGGAGTACGTGCCGGTGATTGTAAGTACTTTGACTACAACAATGACGGAGACATCACAGACGATGACCGCATGTATGTAGGAAAGGTTACACCTGACATTTATGGTGGTATCACTTCGACTATGAACTGGAAAAACTTCGACTTATCCATTTTCTGCCAATTTGCAGCCGGAGGTAAAATCCTGTCAGCATGGAAAGGCTGCGGGGGAACAGAAGGTACGGAACATCTCGGCTTGGCGTCCAGCAGTATCAAAGGTTACAAAAATGGCACACTGGTCGATTCGGAACAATTCTATAACATATCAAAATATGCCGCCAACCATTACTGGAGGGGAGAAGGAACTAGCAACACTGTTCCACGCCCTACTTTGGCAGGCACGTTCACCGGCGGTTTCGGAAACAATCTTGTTTCTACCCGCTATCTGGAAGATGCTTCTTATTTCAAATTCAAAACCATCACATTGGGATATAGCCTTCCTCATTCTCTGTTGTCAAAAATACACGTAACGGGAGCTCGCATCTTTGTTTCTCTCGACAACTTTTTTACACTGACCAAATATTCCGGATATGATCCGGAATTCTCATACGAAAGTAATCCGACAGGCAACAGCTACGGAGCAGATTTCGGAGAACAAGCCACATTAAAGAGTTTTATCATAGGTGCAAGCATTAACTTCTAAAACTAACGATATGAAAAATATAAAACTATTATTCACTCTGGTTTTAATGACCATAACTGTACTCGCCACGAGCTGTTCTGACTGGCTGGACGACATCAGCCCCCGACATGCAATTCCTCAATCAGCCTTGACGGATGATGATCTCGAAAAGCTATTAAATGGAGTATACGCCACTATGGAAAATTATACATTCACTTTCTGGTGGTTGGATGATATACAAGGGGAAAATTTCAAAGCAGGTCCTGGAGGAGGTCAAATTACAGACCCATGCGAAATGTCTCCCTCGTATACCAATCAGGCAATTAACATTCTCTCCTTTTGGAGAAACTCATTTACAACATTGCACCAGGTCAATTTTCTCGTAGAAACTTATGAAGCTTCCGAAAATAAAGAAAGTGCTCTCATGAAAAAAGTAGGTGGTGTCTCTTACTATTTCCGTGCATTTATTTATTATCGTCTGGCCTCTCATTATGGAAATGTCCCTATCCTGCGTAAACGTTCAAAAGAGGTGGTTCCTATCTCTCCGGAAGCTGAAGTATGGACATTCATCGAAGAGGATTTGGGTAAAGCTATCCGCTTACTGTCAAAAGCAGATTCCAAATGGTACGTATCTTCTGACGCAGCAAATGCACTTGCTGCACGTGTAGCTCTTTTCCAGAACAAGATGACGGATGCTGCAAACTATGCAGAAGCAGTATTAGCTAATTCCAGTTTCTCGCTCGCATCCACCGCTATGGATTTCTCTAAAAATTGGGTTGCAGGAAGTTCAAGTCCGGAAATTATATTTGCCTATGTTAATAATTCAAGAGCATCCAGTCCTCTAAACTTCACATTATACGTTAATGACACGGACGGTTCATGGAATTATGCTCCATCTGATTGGTGTTATAATAGTCTTTTTGCTGATGATAATACTCTTTCACGCAAAGGAGACGTACGGTTAAAAGCCACATTCACCAGCCAAGATGCCAACCGCGTAATCAAATATCCGAATGGAACTTATCAATTGGCGGAAACGTCAGATTATACCTGCACACCGGTAGTAATCTCCCGTATTTCAGAAATGTATCTGATAAAAGCCGAAGCTCTCGGAAAAACGAACGGAGCCGCCGCATTAGTGGAATATATGAAAAAAAGATATACTACCGCTCCAAGTGAAGCAGCAATCAAAGCTCTATCGGACAAAGAATATCAGACATTGATCTTGGACGAACGCCGTCGTGAATTTTATGCTGAAGGCATGCGCTGGCAGGACATCAAACGTACAAATCGCTTAGAATTGCTAGAAACACTCGATGGTCGTACTTATCTGATGTATTATCCGATCCCTCAAGATGAGATTGACATGGCCGGTACGGCAGCCTACCCACAAAATCCCGGATATGCGGGATATACAGGAAATTAATAACAAAACCTTAAATGATTATTATGTGTATGACAACTATTAAAAATAAAGTACGGATATGTCCGTTCATATATATTGTTTGTCTTTTATTATTTGCCGCATGCAGCAACGAAGACAATGCCGGGAAAGATATTCCTTCCGCAACTTTCTCAATCGCTCCCGAAAGAGGGCAAATAGAAGGTGAAATACAATTCACTAACGCATCTTATGGAGGTAGTGGCAACTTTACTTATGTATGGGATTTCGGGGACGGAACGACTTCTACCGAAGAAAGCCCGAAGCACGTGTACAATGAGAAAGGTATATTTGTTGTTAGTTTGACCATAACCGACAGCAGTGGAAGATCGAACCTCTACCGGAAAACAATTGAAATTACCGATAAAGTAGTAGAAAAAGGAGACCTTACATTACTATGGACCTCCTCCACTCATTTAGCCAAGTTAGTTTCCAATTCCGCCGCTCTTTCTCCTGATGAAAAAACGGTTTACATCAATAGTAATGACCACATATTACATAGTTATGATGTAACTTCAGGTATTGAAAAATGGTCATTCGACATGACTGATCCATCTTGGGGAGCGCAGGCAACAGGAGGCTCAAACATGACACCGTCTGTAGATACGGATGGTACAATCTACATTGGCACAGGTGACGGAAGCAATGGTAAACTATTTGCTATCAATCCTGATGGAAATAAGAAATGGATTACTTTCAATGATCCGACTACCGGTTTCTGGAATAAAGGTAACGCCGCCAATGCCAAAATGCGTAGCGTGTCACCAGCATTTGATGATAAATATGTATACTGTGGTAATGGGGGAAGCACCGGTTCAATGATCGCAGTAGACAAAACAACAGGAAACCGTGTTAGCTATTTAACTAACGCAGATGGTACCAGCGGTCCTGCCGGAGGTGTTTATGCAGGTCCTGTTATCTCCAAACAAGGAATGATGTATATCATGTGTACCAACTACGGAATGTTTGGTGTAGCAAAAGCTACTATGGCTAAAGACGACAATACTTTCAGCCCATGGGCATGGAGAGCATTTGACAGTGGTTTGAACAGCGGCTGTCATGCATCAATGGCCATAGACAATGAAGGAAATGTATATGGCATGATTTATACATCTGATCTGACTACTACCATCTATTCCGTTGCCAGTGACGGTAGTGTACGTTGGACTACCCCTATTGAGAATACTGGCAAACAAGATCAGGGAGGAGTCGTTATCGGCACAGATGGCACTGTATATGCCTCATTGAAAAGTCAGGGAGATATGCCTGGCGGAATTGTTGCATTGTCAGCAGGTGGAACTATCAAATGGCAATATGAGATATCAGAAAGTGTCAGCAGTACTCCTGTTATTGATAAGGATGGACATATCTTGTTCGGTACGGAACGTGGTAATTTCTATATCCTTGACGCAAATGGTACTGACGCTATTGCCGTACTTGATGTGGCCGGAGCAATTGCTAACAGCGAAAGTGCTTATGCATCCGAATGGGCTGCAACACAAGGCAAATTCTGGAGTTCACCGGTAGTGGATGCAGACGGGACTATCTATGTGGCCATTACTAACACTCAAGATGAATCGAAAAGTTTATTAGTGGCCCTGTCATCCAAATATGTGAAAGGATTACCAACAACAGGCTGGCCGATGCGTGCAAAAGACGCTCAACACACTGCTACAGTAAAATAATTCAAATCAAACAGGATAGGTTATTTCGATAGCCTATCCTACATTATCTAATAAATAAAATAAAAAGACTATGAAGAAAGTATTTTTTCTTTTGGCAATCATCTTACTTGTATCCGGGCAAGTGATGTGTACCAGTTGCGGCTCTTCCAATGATGAATATGAAAACAAAAATCAGCCGACTCCTCCGGATGATAATGAAGACCCGGAGGACCCAGGTGAAGAACCTGACACTAAAAGTTTAACAACCGACTTAAAGAATCTTTCCAGCAACACAAGTCTGAAAATGTGGACTTGCGCTCATCGTAGCAACACCTATAAGGGAATACGTGACGGAATTCCTGAAAATTCTATTCCCGCTATCCAATATGCAATAGAAGTCGGTGCCGATATGATTGAAATAGACCCTAGAGCTACTTCTGACGGAGTAATCGTAAATATGCACAATACAACCATTAATGCTACAACAAACGGAACTGGTGCTGTAGCCAATATGACTTATCAAACTCTTTATCAATATTTTTTAAAAGGTTCTAAAGGTATCACTGAATACAAAGTGCCTACACTTGAGGAAGTATTGGATGCTGCAAAAGACAAAATCTATGTTTGTGTCGATGTAAAAGAGAAGGGGCTTTTAGGTAAAATCATTAAAACGGTTGCAGAAAAAGGGATGATCGACCAGGTTTGCTATTATACTGGTTCCAGTACATCATATATTGAAGAAATGAATACTATTAACCCTGGAGCCATTCCTTTTCCATGGGTATCCACTGCGGCAGAAGTAAAAGTCCTCGCCAAATATTACAGTAAAGTACAAATGGTACAATTCGGAATAGACAATGCATCTCTCACTGAACTAATGGGAGCTATTAAAGATGCCAAGTTAGTAGGTTATGCCAATCATTTAGATTGGGATAGCGATCTACTGAATAGTAAATATTCGCACCTTCAAACTTTTATAGATAACAAAATAGAAGTTGTGCAAACTGATTACTCTGATCTTGTCAACTCTTATTTAAAAGAAAAAGGATTAAGATAACTTTATAGGATAGTTTTTCATAGGTACCCAATATAGATCAAAACATTTTATTTAAGAAAAGCACGTATGACAAGGAAAATTATATTTCTATTATCAGTTCTTCTGGTTTCATTATCTGCTGAAGCAGAATCCAGAATTGATAAACTATTGAGGAATCTTCACGACAAGAATTCTCAATATGTATTTGTTATAGCTCACCGTGGCGACTGGAGGAATGCTCCGGAGAACTCCATACAATGTATAGAGAATGCCATCGCTATGGGAGCAGACATGGTGGAACTTGACATTCAGCAAACCAAAGACAACAACTTTATTTGTATGCATGACGCAACGCTAGACCGCACTTCAACAGGAAAAGGCGCCATTAAAAACTATACGACAACAGAACTAAAACAATTTGTGCTGAAAAGTGGAAACGGTATAAAGACCCGCCGATCCATACCCACTTTAGAAGAAGCGTTAATGACATGTAAAGATCGTATTCTGGTCAATATAGATAAAGGCGGAACATATATAAAGGAGATTCTTCCCATCATTCGAAAATGTGGAATGGAAAAACAAGTGATTATAAAAGGAAGGTATCCTGTCGAGAAAGTTCAAGAGGAATATGGAACCAATACCAGTATGCTCTATATGCCTATCATTCATTTATGGAAAGAAGAAGATATAAAAGCGACCGAAAGTTTTATTAAAGACTTTACGCCAATAGCCTATGAACTCTGCTTCAAAGACGAACAGACTTCAAATTTAAAGGTTATTGATAAAATTGTACAATCTGGTAGCCGGGTATGGATGAATACTCTATGGGATAGTCTATGCGGTGGACATGATGACGAAAACGCCCTATTAGAAGGTAAAGATAAGCATTGGGGATGGATACTGGAACATAAGGCAACTATGATACAAACTGATCGTCCCCAAGAATTAATCAAATACTTAGAAGATAAAGGTTTAAGGAAACTATAAAATACCAACAGCAACTTAACACATTTGCAAAAGAAAAAGGCCAATTCACCCCCATGAATTGACCTTTATTTTTTCTATCTGTCTCTGTTATAATCTTTCATTCCTGTTATTCAGCCTTGAATTTGATCTTCAGAATCTTACTGATAGCCGGTTTATATTTCTTCAACATTCGGTCGAATCCCAAGTCATTCGGATGGGTCCCATCTACAGTCCCCTCATGGTCTGTTCCCAAGAATTGATCTTCTTTTATGAAATACAGGTTCTTGACATTCTTCTTTCGCAATACTTCTACCTGTTCAGCGATGGCCTCGTTCTGTCGTTTTACATTCTCACGAGCTTTCCGGTTGAAATTACCTGTTTCACGTATCAATGTCTGTATCACAATAATAGGCGTATCCGGATGCTTCTGGTGCAACGTCATTACAAAATCAACAGTCCGGTCGGTTATCTCTTTGGGAGAAGGATTAGGAATACAATCGAGAATGAAAGCATCCGCATCAATATCCGCCAACATCTCGGCAACTTCTTTCTCCATCTTGCCGTTTCCGCTCAATCCTAAATTGATAAAATTATATCCGCTGCTACGGGACAAACGAGCCGGATAAGCCATCCCGGGACGACTGGCAGATGCTCCCTGCAAAATACTGGACCCGTATACCACTATCTTTTCTTTGAACGGATTTTCTCCTTTACGTATGTGTGCATCAGAAGAAACACCTATTTCCAGACTTTTCAGTTCATCATATAAAGGCAGATATAACAAACATTCTTTCTCTTCCGTACCCATATTATCAACAAGCACTTTTTCCGTAGTCACACCACCCGGTATCCCTACTCCGGCAAATTGCCATTTTCCATCCCGTTTGATATATAAATCCAGACCTTTCTGAGCAACTCTGGTCAGATTGGGTAACTGGTAATTATCAGGAACCATCCATTTGGCTTTTATGACGGGGCTATTCGTTGTAAAAGAGATAGCCAGACCGGCAGAGTTTGTGAATAGTTTCTTCACTGTGGGAGGCATTGTACGATACTTGGCTGTATCTACCCGATGGAAGTATTCGCCTTCGGTAGTTGCTTTGCCTACCAATAAAAGCTCTTGAGCCGGCACATAGGTAATGTTATCCTTTTGTTGTCCGGAGGCTGTGAAGGGAAGCACCATCAGCCCCAAGCAAACCCAGACATTTCGTATTAAGTTTTTCATAATCAATTTTATATTAAATTTCTTTCGCTACCATCCAGCGCTCTACATTTCGTTTCTCTGCGCTAAACTCTACACCAACTTTTATCACTTGTTGATCCTCTGCCATATAAGGAAAAGCATAACCTTTTTCTTCAATCTGCTCCATGGCCTGCTCAACAGTCCCATTCAGCTTGAATTCGAAAATATAGATGAACTTCGGGGTTCGTACAACCGCATCTGCACGTCCCCGTGAGCTATGTACTTCTGCCTGCGTGAATTGTCCCATCAGTTTGAATATTAAATATATGATGACTTGATAATGACGTTCAGTCTGGTCATTCAACTCGTAAGGAAAATCTGCAAAGAAAGCTTCAAAGCGGTGCATGAAAGCGTCAACATTGCCTGTACGTAGTTCTTGAACAAACTTACCTATATAAAAGCTTCGTTCTTCATCCGTGACTGCCGTATAAAATGGGAGTAAAAAAGTTAAGAAAGCCATAACGTACTTCGTCGTTAGGAAAGCCTAAACGATAAAGTCTAAACTCTCTGTCATAATCTTTAATAGTCAGATAACCACTCTGATAAATCAATGGAATAGGATTTTTCCTATCAGCACGATATTCAGTGAAAGCGGAAGCAGCTGTCTCTATACCATCCATCAGCAAGCGAAGATCATAATCGCTCTCTTTCAATAACTCCACAAGGAAAGTAGGAGTTCCGGTCTGAAACCAGTAATTACCGAACTCTTTACTGAAAAATGCATTCAGAACACTGAATGGATTGAACACTCCTTCTCCATTAGGATGAAAATGATAACCGTCATACTGCCGGGTCATTGTTTCCACAACTTCTTTCGTATTGATGTCATTTGCTTGCGATAAAGCTGCAATCTCCGGTTCAAAATTAGCAAGAAGTTCTTCGCGGGTGATTCCACAAAGAGTAGAGAAGTCATAATTCAGACTGATGTCATTCAATTGGTTCAGATCACTAAACACACTTACTTGCGAGAATTTGGTGACACCTGTCAGAAAAGCAAAACGAAGATAGCGGTCTGCACTCTTCAACACACCGTAGAAAGCTTTCAAAGTAGAACGGTAAGAATTGAGAAGCGGTTCATTCTGAATAGCCTGTAGTAAGGGCTTATCATACTCATCCACCAGGACTACAACACCCCTGCCTGCTTGTTCGGAGGCACGACGAATGACACCCAAGAAGCGGGAAGACAAAGTGGTTTCATCTTCTCCCCTGCCATATATAGCTTCCCATTGAGTTAACTGGTTACTTAAAATAGCATCCAATCTGTCCGGTGAATCATATTTCTCGGCATTCAAATCCAGATGCAGTACGGGATATTCTTCCCACTTCTTTTCTAATTGTTCCACGGCAAGTCCCGTGAAAAGGTCACGCCGTCCCTTGAAATAGGCTTCAAACGTAGAAATTAACAAACTCTTTCCGAATCGGCGCGGACGGCTTAAAAAAAAAGGTTTACCGATGTTTGCCATAGTCCACATCAATGCGGTCTTATCTACATACAAGTATCCGTCATTGCGGATATCTTCGAAAGTCTGAATCCCGATAGGGAGTTTTCTGCCCGTCACCAACATACAATTTCTACTATTAGATTGTTATCACATACGTATCTGCTACAAAAATACGAATTCTGGCAATGAAAGCAAATCTGTCAATCAATTATTTGTAAATCAACGTAGATAAGTATTCCTCTGCAAACATCTCATTGGCAACTTCCAACAACATCTCTGCTGTTAGCTCTTCTATACGCTTAAAAACAAGCTCGGATGATTCATACTTATGATAATGAAGGAATGTTTTCGCCATCCCTAACGCATTATTCTCAAAGTTATCGGACGCTACTCCGATTTGCCCGATCAACTGCTTTTTCGCTGCCGCCAACTGGGAAGAAGTCATCTTTGTATCGCGCATCCGCTTCAATTCCTTATAGGTCAATTTCAGGCAAGTATCCATGTCATCCACATCCGTCCCGAAATAAATACAGAAAGCTCCCGTATCCGTATAGGAAGTCAGATTGGATTCGACATTATAGACCAGTCCTCTGCGTTCGCGAAGGGACACATTCAGTTTACTATTCATTCCGGGACCTCCAAGGACATTATTCAGCAGATAGAGTGCAGTACGCTTGTCATCATACGCATTATAGCCACGGCTACCGATCATAACATGTGCCTGGTGCGTATCTCTAGCCACCGTCAAATGTTCCGGCACATACAGAGGCGGAGGTGTACGCCGATTCTCTACCTTCACATCAGGAATATCCAACAGGTATTTTTCTACCAGGCGGATGATTCTCTTGAACTCGTACTGCCCCTGAACAAAAAACACCATATTTCCCGGTTGGTAAAAACGGCGGGTAAACGATAGAACATCTTCCGTGCGAAAACTTCGCAGAAGTTCCGGCTTACCAAGAATGTTTCTTCCCAATGGATGATTGCGGAAGATCATGTCTTCAAAATCGTCAAATATCAGTTCCGACGGAGTATCTTCATACGACTGGATTTCATCGATAATGACCTCTGTTTCTTTTTCTATCTCATGCTGCGGAAAGGTTGAATGAAATACAATATCCCCCAACAACTCAAGCGCACGTTCCAGATGTTCTTTCAGGAAAGCGGCATAGACGACAGTTTCTTCCTTATTTGTGTAGGCATTCAGGTCACCACCTACATTCTCCATCCGGTTGAGGATATGCCAGGCTTTCCGCTTCTCCGTTCCCTTAAAAATCAGATGTTCTACAAAATGGGCCATTCCCTGCTCATTCTCCGCTTCATCACGAGTTCCGGCATCAATCGCAAAACCACAATAAGCTACTTTTGAGAGGGTTGGTTCATGGATAATACGCAGGCCATTTGGCAATGTATATTCGTTACCTTGCATCGTTTTATACTTCCTTATTGAATTAATGCCACAAAAATACAATAAAACTTATTGCTGTTTATAGAAAATTGCAGATATTTGTGGACTATAACAGCAACAACGTATATGGAAAAGATAGGAATATTCTGTTCCGCCTCCGATAACATTGACAAAATGTACTTCGAAAGCACCAGCCAAATAGGCAAATGGATGGGGCAGACAGGCAAAACCTTGATATATGGAGGAGCCAGCCTCGGATTAATGGAATGCATAGCTCGTGCCGTGAAAGAAAATGGTGGTAAGGTTATTGGAGTAGTTCCTGCCAAACTGGAAGAGAATGGCAAGGTAAGCACTCTGTTAGATGAAGAAATTCATACCCGTAACTTGAGTGACCGCAAAGATATCATAACGGAGAAGTCGGAGGTATTGGTTGCACTCCCCGGAGGCGTCGGTACTCTTGATGAGATTTTCCACGTAATAGCCGCTGCCTCTATCGGATATCACCAAAAGAAGGTCATTTTCTACAATGAACATGGTTTTTACGACGAGCTATTAAAAGCGCTCCACACCCTGGAGGACAAAGGTTTTGCACGACAGCCTTTCTCAACCTATTACGAAGTAGCAAACACATTAAATGAATTAAAAGAAAAAATAAACTGATCCTATATGATAGACTCCATCAAACAACTTTTGCAACAGGAAGCACAAGCTGTGCTCAACATCCCCGTAACAGACGCTTATGAAAAAGCGGTGAAACTGATTGTAGAACAAATACATCAGAAAAAGGGAAAACTGGTAACTTCCGGTATGGGAAAAGCCGGGCAGATTGCTATGAACATTGCTACTACTTTCTGTTCCACCGGTATTCCATCCGTCTTTCTGCATCCCAGCGAGGCGCAACACGGGGATTTGGGTATCTTACAAAAAAACGATCTACTCCTGCTGATCTCTAACTCTGGCAAGACACGTGAGATTGTGGAATTAACCCGCTTAGCCCATAATCTGGACCCGGATCTGAAGTTTATCGTTATCACCGGAAATCCGGATAGTCCGCTGGCAAAAGAATCGGATGTCTGTCTAAGTACCGGCAAGCCTGCAGAAGTCTGTGTGTTAGGGATGACTCCTACTACATCCACTACTGCCATGACAGTGATCGGAGATATATTGGTAGTACAAACCATGAAGGAAACAGGATTTACTATCGCTGAATATTCAAAACGTCACCACGGCGGTTATCTGGGAGAAAAATCAAGATCACTATGCGAAAAGTAATCGGTATCGGAGAGACCATCCTCGATATCATCTTTCGAGGTGACCAGCCTTCCGCAGCCGTACCGGGAGGCTCTGTATTCAACGGTATTGTCTCATTGGGACGAATGGGAATAAATGTCGGCTTCATCAGTGAAACCGGGAATGACCGTGTAGGCAATATTATCCTGCAGTTTATGCGTGAGAATCATATCCCAACCGATCATGTAAATGTATTCCCGGATGGAAAATCGCCCGTATCCTTAGCTTTCCTGAACGAGCAGAGTGATGCTGAATATATCTTCTACAAAGACTACCCGAAGCAACGTCTGGATGTTCTGTTTCCGAAACTAGAGGAAGACGACATTGTCATGGTGGGTTCTTATTACGCACTGAATCCGGTTCTGAGGGAGAAGATTCTCGAATTACTAGATCAGGCACGTGAAAAGAAAGCCATCATCTATTATGACCCGAATTTCCGTTCTTCACACAAGAATGAAGCCATGAAACTGGCTCCGACCATTATTGAAAATCTGGAATATGCGGATATTGTACGCGGTTCTTTAGAGGATTTTCTATATATGTATGGCATGCAGGATATAGACAAGATTTACAAGGATAAAATCAAATTCTACTGTCCCCGGTTCATCTGTACTGCAGGTGCGGAAAAGGTAGCGTTACGCACTAATCTGGTCAATAAAGATTATCCGATAGAACCATTACAAGCAGTCAGTACTATTGGAGCTGGTGATAACTTCAATGCAGGGCTGATCTACGGATTACTCAAATACGATGTCCGATACCGCGATCTAAATAACTTGAATGAAGAGATCTGGGATAAAATAATCCAATGCGGGAAAGACTTCGCAGCTGAAGTTTGCCGAAGTTTCAGCAATTCGGTTTCGGTGGAGTTTGCACAAAAATACAAGTGATATTACAAATAAGGATTTGGATATAAGTAATTCATCCAGCGAAATCCCTATTTTCATAAAATCCATATTAAGTTAATCTGTCAACCTTAACTTAATATGGATTTCCTTATCTTTGCAAACAACCATATTCAATAAGCAATCTTACTTAATATATGAAAAGATTTATTTTACCTCTATTGATAATCTTTATCTTCATCAGTTTACCAGCAAAAGCAAACGATGAAGTAAAAACATTGTTAAAAGTATTAGATAAATCTCTACAAAACAAAGCTAGTTATACCCAACAAAAGCAAAGACAGATAGACAGCCTGAAAATAATATTAAGACAATCCAGGGATATTCGAAAGAAAGTTGGGACAGCACAGTCTCTTTGTTTTGAGTATTCATCTTTCCAAAAAGATTCCGCTTTAGCCTATGCCATCCACATGAACAGGTTCGCTCAAGAAAGTAATGACAAAGAACTTTTAATTGAAGCTAAACTGGATTATTCAAGAATATTATCTTCGATGGGCTTTTTCAAAGAAGCTCTGGCGATTACCAATTCGATGCAACAAGAGCAACTATCTCCTAGACTCAAAGCCGAATATTTTCTTGGACAGGTCACGATCTACAATCACCAGAAAGCTTTTGCTTCCAACGAGGACGATTCACAAGAAAATGATCTGATAGCACAAATCTATCGCGATTCGCTGCTCCAATGCAAAGAAATCCCAACGAATGTACGAGCTTTTATGACCGCACCAACTCTTCTTTTCCATAAAAAGTATGATGATGCTATTCATATACTGGACAGCACTTATCAAAGTTATACACCCTATTCAAGAAATGCCGGAATCATAGCATATTCTCTGGCATCTGCCTATCAAGGTAAAAATGATCGTGAGAATACGATTAAGTATTTCGCAATATCCGCCATTTCTGATGTATTAAATGGAGCTAGAGAAAACCTCTCTTTAAAAATATTAGCCAAGCTGATCTTTGAGAGTGGGGACATAGACCGGGCATCTAAATATATGAAAAATGCAATGGAGGACGCTATCCTATGCAATGCGAGAATTAACACCATCGAAGCCTCAGATATGTATCTTTTCATAGATAAGGCATTTCAAGAAAAGGAGAAACATAAATTTATCATCATAACGGCATTGCTCATTGCATTATGCATTGTCTGCATTCTGCTATTCATCCTGTCCGTACAACTGAAAAAACAAAAAGGTAAAGTGGAACAAGCTAATGAGAGTTTGTCTTATCATCTTTACGAAATACAACAAATGAACTCAATATTGGCAGATAACAATAAAATCAAAGAAGAATATGTAGGGCTGTATATGGAACAATATACCAGTTATATCAGTAAAATTGCCAATTTTAAGAAAAGAGCACTCAAAATAGCCAAAAGTGAAGATATAAAGAAAGTAACCTCTTTCCTCCACTCCTCTCTCAATACAGAAGAAGATCTGGCTGAATTTTATAATAACTTCGACAAAGCAATCCTGAATCTCTTTCCGAATTTCGTCGAAGATTTTAACGCATTGCTTTTACCGGAAAATGCAATCATTCCAGGACCCGGCAAACTCTTAACACCCGAGTTACGGATCTTCGCACTTATCCGACTGGGAATTACAGACAGTGTGAAAATAGCTCATTTCTTACAGTACTCATTATCGACCATCTATAATTACCGCTCAAAAATGCGGATCAAAGCAAATGGAGACCGGAATGAATTTGAAGAAAAAGTAGCTCGAATCGGACAACAAATCCGGGAATAACAGTGTATTAATCATACAGCATCATTTACATTTATCAGAGACTCTCCTATCAAAAATTCTCTGATTATCAACAACATACCCCAAACAATCATTTACAATCTGCTCACTCCCCATTTAAAAAGTAACCGAAATAAGGTATTTTTGTAGAGTCACAATAAAACCTGCGAACTCATTCAAATTACTATTTATATAAACACCACTTAAATAAAAAATTATGAACGGCCTATTACTTAATGTTATTTGTGCTTTCACCATTGCAAACGCAAATCCTAACATAGAAAAAGCACAGCAAACTTTGGATGCTCTTTACCAAAACTATGCAGCACCCAACACGTGTCTGTTACGTGAGAACTATCCTTTTAACCAAGACAATAAGGCAACTTATCTGGCATCAGAAGAACAAGCAAAAAGACGCAATGAATATTCCTACCTTTGGCCGTATTCGGGCACATTCTCTGCAGTAAATGCATTACTGGAGAGCACTGGAAATAAGAAGTATAAAAAGCTTCTGGAAAACAAAGTACTACCAGGATTGGAAGAATACTTCGACACACGAAGAGAACCATTCGCTTACTCATCTTATATCAGCAGTCAACCTCTCTCCGATCGTTTTTATGATGACAACGTCTGGTTAGGTATCGATTTTACCGATTCTTATCGTATGACAGGAAAACAAGCTTATCTGGAGAAAGCTAAACTAATATGGAAGTTTATCCTTAGTGGTAAAGATGACGTACTTGGCGGAGGAATCTACTGGTGCGAACAAAAGAAGGAATCTAAAAATACTTGTTCTAATGCGCCGGGAGCCGTATTCGCTCTCAAGCTATTTCAGGCTACTCAAGATGACGCCTATTTAAAACAAGGAAAAGACTTATACGAGTGGACTAAAAAGAACCTGGAAGATCCAAAGGATCATCTATACTTTGACAACATCGCACTCAATAAGAAAATCGGTCGTGCCAAATTTGCCTACAACAGCGGGCAAATGATGCAAGCAGCTGCCCTACTCTACCAAATTACAAAACAGAGAAATTATCTGGAAGATGCTCAAAATATAGCAGAAGCATGTCATAAACACTTTTTCACTCATTTTACCTCTCCAAACGGGCAAACATTTCAATTACTGAAAAAAGGAAATATCTGGTTCACAGCAGTTATGCTTAGAGGCTTTATTGAACTTTATCAAATAGACCATAACAAGACCTATCTAACCGATTTCCAGAAAAGTCTTGATTACGCATGGCATCATGCCAGAGATGAACGGGGACTGTTCCATACAGATTGGAGTGGCACGGATAAAAACGAGAAAAAATGGCTCTTGACACAAGCTGCTTTCATAGAAATGTATGGAAGACTAGGCGGAATCGATTTGCAATAATCACTTTTAATAACCCTCTTAAAACAATAGAGATATGAAGAAAAGAAACATCGGAATATGCATTATCACAACTACCCTATTAATGGGAGGCCATGCTAAAGCTACAGAACTTATCCTAGCTAAGGATCATACCAATGTGGTTAATCAAGCAGCTGAAATTGCCGCTTATAAAAGTAATCGTCCACCCGTAAACAAGCGTCTTTTTACATCAAAAGCCGTGGAAGCAGAAATCATCAGGGTGAAAAAGTTACTTACTAATCAAAAATTGGCATGGATGTTCGAGAATTGTTTTCCAAATACCCTCGAAACGACAGTCCATTATCGCACAACAAATGGCAAACCTGATACTTTTGTTTATACAGGTGATATTCATGCCATGTGGCTACGTGACTCCGGAGCACAGGTTTGGCCTTATATACAACTGGCCAGTAAAGATCCGGAATTGAAGAAAATGCTCGAAGGAGTGATCCGCAGACAATTTAAATGTATTAATATTGATCCGTACGCCAATGCTTTCAATGACGGAGCTGTGGGAGGAGAATGGATGTCCGACCTGACCGACATGAAACCTGAATTACATGAAAGAAAATGGGAAATAGATTCTCTATGTTACCCACTACGTCTGGCCTACCAATATTGGAAAGAGACCGGTGATGCCAGTATTTTTGATAGTGAATGGATACAAGCCATCACCAACATCCTGTCTACTTTTAAGGAGCAACAACGTAAGGAGGGAGTAGGACCTTATAAATTTCAACGCAAAACGGAACGTGCACTCGATACATTAAACAACAACGGTTTAGGTGCTCCTGTGAATCCTGTCGGACTAATTGTTTCAGCCTTCCGTCCATCTGACGATGCTACAACCTTGCAATTTCTCGTGCCGTCTAATTTCTTTGCTGTTTCTTCGTTAAAGAAAGCTGCTGAAATTCTGAATACTGTAAATCAAAATGCAGAAATGGCAAAACAATGTACAGATCTGGCAAAAGAAGTAGAGACTGCACTAAAAAAATATGCAACTTACAATCACCCTAAATATGGTACAATTTATGCTTTTGAGGTAGATGGTTTCGGAAATCATTTTTTAATGGATGATGCTAATGTACCAAGTTTATTGGCAATGCCTTATCTTGGCGATGTAGATATTAACGATCCTATCTATCAGAATACACGCCGTTTTGTATGGAGCAAGGATAATCCTTATTTCTTCAAAGGAAAAGCAGGAGAAGGAATTGGTGGTCCTCACATCGGCTATGACATGGTATGGCCTATGAGTATCATGATGAAAGCATTTACCAGTCAGGACGACCAGGAGATCAAGGAGTGTGTAAAAATGCTAATCAACACAGACGCAGGGACAGGCTTTATGCATGAATCTTTTCACAAAGATGATCCCAATAACTTCACCCGTGCTTGGTTTGCATGGCAAAATACCTTGTTCGGCGAACTAATTTTAAAGTTAATAAATGAAGGAAAAACTGATTTATTGAACAGCATCTAATAAAGCTGATTTATACAATTTTTCATTCAGGGCACTCTTCCATCAGAAGATGTGCCCTTTTTTAACACGTAAATTACTATTAACTTTGGCTAATTATCGCAAAGGAATTACCACATCTTCGGGTAATTCTTATCTTTGCAGTATACGATTCAAGGCAAAGAAACTATGTATAAAAACCTGTTAAGCTGGCTTACTGTTTTATTAGTGCTCCCATCATGTTCCGGCACATCACCTGCTATATCTGTGGTATGTGAAGAAAACAACGTAGGAAACTGTATTATCAAATGGGAAACAGCACCAATATTAAAAGGGCAGGTAAAAGTATACACTTCCACTTCTCCTGAAACTATTCCGGAAAATTCTCCCATTGCAATAACCAACATTTCCAGTGGTAAAATGACCATCGTAACCAATGATCCGTCCCAACGCTATTACTACTTGATGGTATTTAATAACAAATACCGAATCAAAGTGGCTACCCGCAACATTAATATCCCCGGCATACAGAATTTCCGTGATTTAGGAGGATATGAATCTGCCGGTACTGGCAAATCTCTTCGCTGGGGAATGATATACCGTTCCGCACAAATAGACAGCATTCCTCCCTGCTCACGCCAGGAACTTAAGAATATGGGGATACGGACAATCATAGACTTACGTTCTGAAAATGAACGCCACAACTACCCGCAATTGCATGATGATGAATTTAATATCATACATATCCCTATTCTCACAGGGAACATGGAAGAAATTCTGCAAGGAATTCAGGAAGAGAAGATAAAAAGTGACACTATTTATCGTTTGGTAGAACAAATGAATCGGGAATTAGTTATAAACTACCAAAAGGAATTCAAAAAGCTGTTCACCGTCCTTCTCGACCGTACTCATTATCCGGTTGTGATTCATTGTACATCCGGGAAAGGGCGTACAGGGGTCGTTTCCGCCTTATTGCTTGCCGCTCTTGGAGTCAACGAAGACGTCATTATGGAAGACTATCGTTTGAGTAATGACTATTTTAATATTCCCAAAGCTTCTCAATATGCATATAAGTTATCGGTCAATTCGCAAGAAGCCATTACAACCATCTACTCTGCAAAAGAAGATTTCCTGAACGCTGCCAAAGAACAGATTGAGGCTGAATACGGGAGCGTACAGACCTATCTGAAAAAGGGAATCGGACTTTCTGCAGAAGAAATTGAACAGTTACGCAGCATCTTATTAACTGATAATTAATAGTTGATAAGTGATAAAATAGGGTGGCGTCTATAATAATTATCTACTATCAATCATTCATTATCAACTAAATTAACTATCTTTGCAGCCGAAATAAAAGATATACAGAGATTTAATGAAGACATTTGAAGAGCTTGGCGTTTCTCCGGAGATACGTAGAGCAATTGAAGAAATGGGATACGAGAATCCCATGCCGGTACAAGAAGAAGTGATTCCGTACCTTTTAGGAGAAAATAATGATGTAGTAGCTCTTGCACAGACAGGAACAGGTAAAACAGCCGCATTCGGTTTGCCCTTGCTCCAACAGATTGACGTAAAAAACAGAATTCCACAATCGCTTATCCTCTGCCCTACCCGCGAGCTTTGTCTCCAGATAGCAGGAGATTTGAATGACTATTCCAAATACATTGACGGACTAAAAGTATTACCTGTATATGGTGGTTCTTCCATTGACAGCCAGATACGCAGCCTCAAACGAGGGGTACACATCATTGTAGCTACCCCCGGACGCCTGCTGGACCTGATGGAGCGCAAAACCGTATCTCTATCTACCATCCACAATGTGGTAATGGATGAAGCCGACGAAATGCTTAATATGGGATTCACAGAAAGCATCAACGCCATTCTGGCTGATGTACCGCAGGAGCGCAACACCCTATTGTTTTCCGCAACAATGAGTCCGGAAATCGCACGCATTTCCAAAAATTACCTACGCAATGCGAAAGAAATCACTATTGGCCGCAAGAATGAAAGCACCAACAACGTTAAACACGTTGTTTATACCGTACAGGCTAAGGACAAATACGAAGCTTTAAAGCGTATCGTCGATTACTACCCACAAATATACGGTATTATTTTCTGCCGTACCCGTAAAGAAACTCAAGAAATTGCCGACAAATTAATGCAAGAAGGCTACAATGCCGATTCTTTGCATGGTGAACTTTCTCAAGCACAACGGGATGCTGTTATGCAGAAATTCCGCATCCGCAATTTGCAACTGCTCGTGGCAACTGACGTGGCTGCCCGCGGACTTGATGTAGACGATCTGACACATGTTATCAATTACGGATTACCAGACGATACAGAGAGTTATACACATCGCAGCGGACGTACAGGACGTGCCGGAAAGACAGGAACTTCCATAGCCATCATCAATCTTCGTGAAAAAGGAAAGATGAGAGATATCGAACGGATTATCAGCAAAAAATTCATTGTCGGAGAAATGCCAACAGCAGCAGGAATCTGTCAGAAGCAGCTGATTAAGGTTATTGATGATCTCGAAAAAGTAAAAGTAAACGAGGAAGAGATTGCTGACTTTATGCCGGAAATCTACCGTAAACTGGAATGGTTGAGCAAAGAGGACCTGATTAAACGAATGGTTTCTCACGAATTCAACCGTTTCGCCGAGTATTATCGCAACCGTGCAGAAATAGAAGTACCGACTGACATCAGAGGAGAACGTACCGGACGGGGTGACCGCAAAGAAGGTGGTTTCGAAAAAAGAAGCCGCCAAGCTGCACCGGGCTTTAACCGCCTGTTTATCAATTTGGGTAAAACAGACAGTTTCTTCCCCAGCGACCTTATCGGCTTATTGAACAGCAACACACGGGGACGTATCGAGTTGGGACGCATTGACCTAATGCAGAACTATTCTTTCTTTGAGGTACCGGAAAAGGAAGCGACAAATGTAATCAAGGCGCTGAATAGGGCTAAATGGAACGGACGCAAGGTAGTTGTTGAGATTGCCGGCGCCGGTGAAGAAAGCGGAAAAGGACGTGGAAACGGTTCAAATGAGCGCAAGGGAAATAAACGATTCGGCGGCAAAAGCGACGAACGTGCACCGCGCTATGAGAATAAGGATAGAAAACCGAAAGATGCTTCTGCAAAAGACTCAAAGTCAACAAAAAAAGATAAGCCTAGCCGTGCTGATCGAGGATACTCTGATGCTCGCGGTCCGAAAAAAAAAGATGACTGGCAAGAGTTTTTTAAAGATAAAGAGCCGGATTTCAGTGAAGAAGGATGGGCTCGCAGAAAACCTAAGAAGAAATAAATATGAAGCAAGCATAATCCGTAGATTTGTACATTATTAGTCAGAGATCTTTATGTTACAACTAATTACCATCTTGACATTCTAATGAGAAGGAACAACATTATCCCTATTCTATCTTATTGAAAAAAGACAACTGTTCATACAGAATCTACTTTTGTGTTTCTAATAAACTTTCTTATCGTTTTTAATAAACGGTATTCCTATTTATTAAAAACGATAAGAAGTATATCTACTGCAAACAATTCAATTTTATACAACAAAAAAGGTTGCAAACTCATCAAAAGTCTGCAACCTTTAGTATATAATAAATTTCCTCTTCTTCTAAAGAGAGGTAAATCGTCGGCAACTCTGTTCTAATATTATACTATTCATACACATAATTTCCAATCAATAAGTTTCTTTTCTGATCACAAAGATACAAAATAAAAAGTCGTTTGTCAAGTTCTTATTTCAAAACACTCCATCTATTAGTTATAAAGCAGCTATACAAAAGCACGAAATTGGGACAAACCTCTCTATTGTAACGTGATCTATCCATTCTGAGATTATAGCAAAGGAGTGCAGTGGCCCAATGTCATCCAGCCTCGTCCGGCAGATTACACTTTCGCTTCCATGCCCAATCCGGTAGGTAGCTATCGGAGGGATTTCACTCTGCCCGATTCATGGAAGGGGAGAGATATATTCATCCGTTTCAATGGTGTAGAAGCTGTTTTTTACATCTGGGTAAACAGCAACCGGGATTACCAATCGAAAGACATTCAATAAACAGCTCTCTTTATAGGTAATTCCAAGATATGTTTTCCTGCTTCCAAATTTACTGCACGCTCTCCTTTCACATTGTCGGGTGCATAAAAGGTAGCAGTGCTATTTGCCGGAACAGTTACATGATAGACAATACGGTTCTTTTTACGTTCCCATTTAGAGCAGATTTCCCCATAAGGTGATTGATATCTGGCTTCGAGCTCATTTAATCCACTGGGGAAATTAGGCCGAAGGAGAATATGTTTGAATCCGGGATTTTCGGGGTCAGGGAAGATTCCACCCAATCCTTTATAAAACCACCCTCCAATTTCTCCGAACATCATGTGATTGTCTGATATGTCACGTGTGGCATTCAAATCCCAGTTCTCCAGTAATGTGGTAGCACCATTGGCAATCCAGCAACCCCATGATGGATAAGTGTCTTGTGCAGCTAATTTATAAGCCGTTTCGGCTTCACCGTTCTCACTTAACGCATTCAATATAGCTTTTGCTCCCAACACACCTACATCCAAATGAAAGCCGGCTGCTTCCACCTGTTTTGCCAGATTCCGGGCTACTTTTCTCTTCAACTCTTCGGGAACAATGCCCCATTGCAAAGGAACGCTCTGTTCCGTCTGAACGCCGCTACCATAAATGCCCGTTTCTCTATTCAGAAACTTGTCATTAATCACGTTCTTTATCTTATTGGCAAGAGCAGAATAATATTTATAGTCTTCCGTTTTATTAAACATCTTTGCGGCATTGGCAAGTATTTTGGTGTCCACATAGAAATAGACAGAAGAGGTCAGTTCCTTGGAAGAATGTGATTTAACAGGCACCCAGTCTCCTCTTCCCCCATGAGGTCAATCCGGTCGGACTGGTGCGATCCACATAGTCTACATACCGCCTTATATTTTCATAACAATCTGCCAACAGTTTATGATCGCCATAAAACATATAAATGTTCCATGGAATAATAGCGATAGTGCTTGTCCAATCCAGTCCATTATCCGTGCCATATCCCCAGCCTCCTGTAGGAATTATATCGGGAAGTACACCATTGGGCTGTTGCTCGTCTCTATGGTCGGCAAGCCATTTCTCATAAACAGTGATACCGTCATAATTGTATAATGCCGTTTCAATAGCAAAATGACCGTCGCCTGTCCATCCGTTCTTTTCACGCTGGGGGCAGTCGGTAGGATACCCCATCAAGTTGGACAAATAGGCATTATTTGTTGCCCACCAAAGACGGTTGATAAGTGCGTTCGAAGTATGAATCGTCCCTTTCTGCGGAACATCACTATGCACAAAGTAGGCAGTCAGACTATTCTCATTCAATACAAGGGGGTTAGTGCTTGTTACTTCCACGTATCTGAAACCTTTATAATTGAATCGTGCCATAAATTCATCCTCTCCCTTTCCACTCAAAACGAGGATGTCCGTTTGAAAAGGATCAGAGTTGTCTACCGGGCGGTGATACACATCAATATTTGACGTATTCACTCGTCCGTTGTCATACAACCGCTCACCATGTTTCAGTCTCACTACAGTTCCCTCTTCCCCGGACACTTTAATGCGGGTGACTCCTGCCATATTGCGGGCAAAATCGAATACATACGTTGTGTCATTAAGTTTCTTCCAGGTTTTTACGGGGATCGTTTCTACTGCACGAATCGGCTGCACTTGTTGTGACACCACATTCTGTGAAGGAACAGCCCTATATCCTACTCCATTCCATTTAGAATCGTCAAAGTTCACGGTATTCCAGCCTTTCTGTTCCAAACGGGCGTCGTAATGCTCGGCTGTATAAATGCTATTAAAGATCAATGCGCCGGATGAAGTTTTCCAGTCCCGCTCCGTAGAAACGACTTCAACAGAACCATCCTCATAAGTAATCCGCACATCCATACAGAAAGCAGGACGGTTACGCCAAGGTGCACGATGAAAGTCCCACACGGCCATTGACTGATGATTATACCATCCATTGCCCAGCAACACACCAATCGCATTTTTCCCTTTCTGTATTTGGGAAGTAATATCATAAGTAACGTAGAAATTACGCCTGTCAAACCGGGTATATAACGGGTCCAGCCGGTGGTTTCCAATCTTCTCACCATTGATATACAGTTCATACAAACCTGCTACGGCAATATATGCCCTTGCCGACCATATCTTCTTTCGTGCATCAAACACTTTCCGGAAATAGGGAGCAGGACGGTAATTAATATCTTTGTTATCGCTAATCCAAGCCCCTTGCCAGTGTTCCATCCCCATCATGCCCGTTTCGAAACTATTAATAGCCGAAGAAGATTTCACTCCATCCTTATCCCATACATTCACTCTCCAATAATACTTGGTAAAAGGACGAAGTTCCTGTCCGGAATAGGTAATCAGAATCTGTTCGGAGTCCTTTTTGCCCGAATCCCAGATAGTTCCTTTCCCTGCAATCAATTCAAGAGAGTCTTTGTCTACGATGACTTGACAGGCTGTTTGCCGTGCTCCTTTTCGAGCATCATTCAGCATCCATGATAACCGGGGAGCAGGATTATCTATTCCCAAGGGATTCACCAAATAATCACAAACCAGATTCACTGGTTTACAGCTGCCTGACTCTTGTGAAAATGCTGCTTGCAGCATTAAAAATAGTAATCCCGGTAATAGTGTCAATCGTTTCATTTTATCCAAAAATTAGTTTGTATTTTCTTTCAATCGGATGCCATATTTACATCGCGTGCTAATTTACGAAAAATATTGTATGGACGCTTTATCTACTTGCCTCAAAAAAGCTATATCTTTGCGGCCCGAATATATACTTGACTATGAATAAAGTTAATGGTTTACTATATGGGCTGCTTTCATCGGCTTCTTTTGGACTTATCCCTCTATTTACCATTCCTGCCATGCAAGCAGGGATGCAATTTGAATCTATACTTTTCTATCGTTTCCTGTTTGCCTGTCTGGCGTTAGGCGGAATCTTATTGGTGAATGGTCAATCATTTCGCATCAAGAGGCAGGACATTCCTTCCCTGTTTCTTCTTGCGCTTCTTTATTTAATGTCTGCCGTATTCCTGTTCTGGGGATATAAGTTTATGGCTAGCGGAGTTGCCACCACTATTCATTTCATGTATCCGGTGCTTACCACGTTAATCATGATGCTCTTCTTTAAAGAAAAGAAGTCCGGCTGGCGGATCGCTGCCATTGCATCCGCAGTGGCAGGAGTTTATTTCTTATCCGACGGAGATACAAAAACGGGAAGCTTTTCTTTCCTGGGACTTTTCATTGTTCTTCTGTCGGCACTCGGATATGCGCTTTATCTCGTCACAATGAGCCAACTAAAAATTGGACAGATGAAGGGGCTACTGCTTACTTTCTACGTATTCCTTTTCGGAGGTATTCTCCTTTTTATCGGAACGGAAACCATCAGCCAGCTTCAACCCATCAGCAAATGGCATACTGCCGGCAACTTGATTCTATTAGCTTTAATCCCTACCGTAGTTTCTAATCTTGCTCTAGTAAGAGCCGTAAAAAGCATCGGCTCCACACTCGCCTCTGTGTTGGGAGCTATGGAGCCGGTAACTGCTGTATGTGTAGGTATCTTTCTTTTCGGGGAAGCCTTCACCACAAGCATTGGTGTAGGTATTGCACTGATTATCGCTGCCGTAATCGTTATTATATTAAAACGATAAAAAATGCGGTTTCATCGGAATATTTACTTCATCGACCCATTTTTAATTCCTGAATAAGATGGGCTGCCTTACCGTATTTCTCTATGATAAAGAGCATATACCGCACATCTACCCCGATGCAACGCTGCAAATCTGGTTCGAATACGATATCACTGCTCATTGCTTCCCAGTTGCCATCAAAAGCCAAGCCTAGTAATTCTCCTTTGGCATTAAACATGGCACTGCCGGAATTACCGCCTGTAATGTCATTGTTGGAGATAAAACAAACATTCATATCTCCCTGCGCATTGGCATATCTTCCGAAATCACCGGAAGAAAGCAAACTCAACAACTCCGGCTGAACGGCAAAGTCAATATCACCCGCATGTTCCTTCACTTTCTCAAAAATGCCTTTCACGGTTGTGTAGTAATCATAAGTGGCTCCATCAAAAGGAGTATATCCTCCAACCGTTCCGAAACTAAGCCGCATGGTAGAGTTGGCATCCGGATAAAAATTACGATCAGCATACATCCGGCGCATGGCTGCATTGAACAAACGCTCCCCCTCCTCTATCTGCTCGGAAGCCTCGGAAATGCTTTGATTCATCTCATAATACTTCACAATCAAATCCAGACTTAAGGAAACAGCCGGATCCTCTATGAGATTATAAGTAGTATCTCGCTCCAGAAAGCGTTTTAAGCCTTTAGGAGACGTTATATTGGAAGTTGCATACAAAGAGTCTACATAGGTCTGAATATTCCCGTTGTAGAGCGTATCTATCTTCTCATACATAGCAGGCAGAAACTTTTTATCCACTTTCGACTGATACTCTTTGAGCATGGCAGCAAAAACCTCCTTATCAATGGAAAGATCGAGATTATCATACTTCTCCAGTAACTTTTTCATGCGGGTTATCACCAACTTCTCTTCCGCCTCAAAGTCGAAATTGAGAATTTCAAGAGCGAGCTGCACTAACTCGGGACCATTTATAAACGATTCACCGAAATAAGCCAACGCACGATTGGTTTCACGGCGATTACTATAACTCAACTCTAAAGAAGAAAATAAACGAATCAGTTTCTCTCTCTCTTCCGGATGAGACTGAATCCAGTTACGAAGCTCTGCTTCAGCCACCCGCTTCTTTTCCAACACTTTCAAATGCTTGATGGCTTTATTCGTTCCGATGCTATTCTTCCAATAATTGGAGCTTTCATCGTATTTTGAAGCATACTTAATGCGAATATCCGGACGACGGTCCATCTCCCGTTTCCAGATGGTTTGTTTCACTCCCCGTACATCAATCATTGCCTGATTGATTCCATTCATCATCTCTTCGATACCATACGAGGAAAGGTAACGTTCCGTACTGCCCGGATAGCCAAGCGTCATGCAGAAAGAACCTTCTTTGTATCCATCCAAAGAAATGGGTGCTACATATTCGGGATGATAAGGGACGTTTTCAGGAGAATAATCCGCCGGACCATTCTTGGTATTAGCATAGATACGAAATACGCTGAAATCGCCCGTATGACGCGGCCACATCCAATTATCCGTATCCCATCCGAACTTCCCGACAGAAGAAGGAGGTGCAAAAACCAGGCGGACATCATTATAATCACGATAAACAGATAGCCAGAATTCATTCCCTGCATAATAAGCATCTACAATACCAGTCAATGTAGAATCCTTTTCGGAGACTTCCATACTGATTACATTCATAATCGAATCAACAGCCACACGGCGTTCTGTTTCCGTTTTAGCATGCCGGGCGGCAGACAATACGCGTTTAGTAACATCTTCCGTACGAAGCAGGAAACGAACATACAATTCCGGATTCGGCAGTTCTTCCTCAAGACTACGTGCAAAGAAGCCATCTTTCAGATAATCATGTTCCACTGAAGAATGTTGCTGAATACTGCTAAAGCCACAATGATGATTAGTAAACACCAGACCGTCTTCAGAAACCACCACTCCTGAACAGAAGCCTCCAAAACTGACAACAGCATCTGCCAGACATGGTTTCTTCGGATCATATATTTTATTCACAGGCATCTGCAAACCAAGTTCTTTCATTACCCGGTCAGTCTGTTTATTCTTTCGGAGATTTCCCAACAACCACATTCCCTCATCGGCAAATACATTCGACAGACAGAGAGAAAAGACTATCAAGACGGTTAGTCTGAACTTCATATTATTATTTTTAGATTCATTATTCTGTAATCAGCCTCAACTTCTTCGTTCCTACGCGGGCTTTCAGCCATTCGCTGATTTTCTCTTTTTCAGCAACAGACGGATGTCTGGCGAATTTAAGGACAGCCAATGTTACCGTATCCGTCTTCATCGAATCGACCCGCACTTCGAGCGAGTGAGCGATGGAAAGAGTTGTGATGGAAGGATAAAGTACCTTCAATTCGGGTACTAATGTACGACTCATAGCATCGTACGTTCTGTATTGCTCCAGTGTTGTCTCCAGTTGGGAAATTTTCACCGCCTGTTGTTGAAGCCGTTGCTCACTGTTTTTATAGAAGTCTTCCATGACCATGGCACGGATAGAAGATACATCTACCGCCTCATTGTTCATCCCCTGTAATACAATCAGTTTCGTATCTTCCAGCTTATACTCTTTCAACTTGCTACGAGCAATAGATATCGAAGCGTCAGGCACTTCAGGACCAATCAAAACAACCCGTACTTCTTTATGGTCATAGCTAATTTTCTTATCAAGTACCTGCGTATTCTCAAAGCTCAACTGATCGTTTATAAAACGATTGGCTGCTGCTTCATAGAAAGTGCTCTTTATAATTCCAAATGTCAGATAAACTGCAGGGCACATGGTAAGCACTACAATCAGAACGATGTATTTACGTACGGTCTTCTCACGGGTTTTATCCACAAACTCTTTCCGTTGGAAATGCATCACACGAACACCGAGGAAAGTAGCCAGACTGATAAAAACAGAGTTGATAAAGTAAAGATAAAAAGCACCCAGGAAATAAATGAGATTACCGGAAGCCAGCCCGTAACCTGCCGTACAAAGCGGCGGCATCAATGCAGTAGCAATGGCAACACCCGGAATCACATTCCCTTTTTCCTTGGTAGAGAGAGCCACGACACCTGCCAAACCACCAAAAAGAGCGATGAATACATCATAAATAGTGGGCGATGTACGTGCCAGCAACTCTGACTGTGAACCGGCAATAGGAGCAAGAAGGAAAAAGATTGTTGCCGTAGTCACACTGAAAGCGGTCGTTATGAGAAAGCTCTTCAAAGAGCGTTTCATTAATTCAAAGTCATTCAGTCCGACAGACAGTCCCACCCCCATAATAGGTCCCATCAACGGAGAAATCAACATGGCACCGATGATTACGGCGGTAGAGTTTACATTCAATCCGAGTGATGCCATAAAGATGGCAAAAATCAGGATCCATAAATTGGCACCTTTGAACTCTACCCCCTTACGGATAGAATCCACTGTGGCCAGTTCGTTATCCTTATCTTTTCTCAAGTCCAGATATTCTCCCAGAAAGGACTTGATAGCAAACTTATTACGTTCATCTGTCTTCATAGTTATTTCTTCTTTATAAATCGATTAATAACAGGAATCTGACTCAATGGTAAATCCTTTTTGATAATATAGGCTATAAATAGCAATAAGAGTACAGTACGGAAAGCGAGACGGAGCACTATATTAGGAATAGGAACCTGCTCTCCAATAATGTAAAGTACCGCTGCCAGCAGAACATAAAGTCCGAGGCTCTTCAAGTCATAATGAATCGGGTATTCTTTCTGTCCTATCCAGTAGGATAGCAATAAGATGACTGCATAGCCCGCAACAGAAGCCCATGCCGAAGCAAGATAACCGTAAACCGGCACAAACAGGATGTTCAATACGACAATAATAACACAACCAATCACCGAGAAGTAGGCTCCCCAATAGGTCTTATCCGTCAGTTTATACCAAAAGGAAAGGTTGAAATAGATCCCTTTACAGATCTCTGCAAGCATTACAATAGCTACTACCCCCAGGCCTTCCCAGTAACCCCTTGCCACCAGATAACGCAGCAAGTCGAGGTAGAACATGACAGCAAGGAAAGCCAGCAAGGAAAATATAAGAAAATACTTCATCGCAGCGGCATACATCTTCCGGTTGTCTCCTTCTCGGTCTTTGCCAAAGACAAACGGTTCGTAAGCATAACGGAAAGCTTGCGTAAACATTGCCATCACCATCGCAATCTTACTGGTTGCTGCATAGATACCCAATTGCACCAACCCTTCCTGCCGGTCTTCAAAAAGAAACGGATAGATCATCTTATCCACAGTCTGATTTAGAATACCTACCAAACCTAAGATTAATACCGGGAAAGAATATACGACCATTCGTTTCAGCAATACCTTGTCCAACTTATAAGCAAAACCTGTCAGTTCCGGAATAAAGAAGAACATCTGGACAACCGAAATAATCAGGTTGCTAATAAAGATATATCCCACTAAATAATCCGGATCATAAAACCAGGAGATCGTTGACGGACAATGTACATTCAGCCACGGGCACACCAATAGGAAAAATAAATTCAAACCGATGCCACCAACGATAGAGAGCAGTTTAATAGCAGCAAACTTAATAGGCCGCTTTTTATACCGTAAATAGGCAAAAGGAATGCATTGGAAAGAGTCTAAAGCTACCACAACAGCCATCATCGCTATAAACTCCGGATGATCGCCATAATCCAGTAAATTGGAAATAGGTTGCAGGAATAACAAGCAAAGGAAAACAAAAATCAAAGATACCCCTCCTACCGATAACAAGGAGTTGGCATATACTTTCATCGGGTCTTCTCCCGATTTGTTGGCAAAACGGAAGAATCCCGTTTCCATACCGAACGTAAGCAGTACAAGCATCAGGGCTGTAAACGCATATACGTTTGAAACAACTCCATAACCTCCGGTGGAAGCTGGCAATACCGCTGTGTACAAAGGCACCAGCATGTAGTTAAGGAACCGTCCGACAATACTACTCAACCCATAAATTGCCGTATCTTTAGCTAATGATTTTAGTCCAGCCATGTTTTATTAGTAATTATCATTTAGATTGGTTCAACGTTTCTTCTTTTGTTTGAACAACCAATCCATAAATCCGGGATAATTGAAAGCCGGATTCCAGCTCCCATGATTGCAACCGGGGAATTCAATATATTCCACATCTGCACCGGCAGCTTTCAGTGCTTTATACGCTTCGCGAGAACCTTTCACCGGAACTACATCGTCCGCATCTCCGTGAAAGATACGAAATTTCACATCCTTGGCAACCGATAGCCGACTTGGATTGACTGTACCGCAAATAGGAACTGCAGCTGCAAAAATCTCCGGATAACGCACGACTAAATCATACGTTCCCATCGCTCCCATTGAAAGACCGATAATATAAACCCGTTGTGTGTCCACTTCGGGCATTACCAGATAAGAGTCGAGCAACTGTTTAAGCGTTTGCAATATAGGACTGATCTCTTGTCCCACTGGCATTTCTGTAGGGATAAGCGACTTCGGACGTCCTGTATAAGCCCAGTAACCGTCTGTCGGACACTGTGGAATTAGAACGAAAGCGGGATACTTCTCTTGATTGACCGGATTAAGAAACATCTGTCCACCATGAGTCAACTGTTTCTCATTATCATTTCCCCGTTCGCCGGCTCCATGCAGAAACAGTACGAGCGGATACTTTTCACCTGGCTTTACCGATTCGGGATGAATCATCCGATAAGGTAAAGAGTCTCCTTTAGAAGAGACAAAAATATCCCTCCCATATTCCTGTTGAGCCGATAAAGACAAGCTCAAAAAGAGAAAAACAAGTAAAGTAGTCCATTGCTTCATCATCCAACTATGCTTTATAAAGTTCTTTTATACCGTTAATACCACTTGTCACATGACGCTTTATGTTAGTCATTAAACAGCGTTTTCTGACTGTTATAAAGACTTCTTCCCAAATGTTTATAGGCAAGTTCGGTCACCTCACGTCCACGGGGAGTACGCTTCATAAATCCTTCTTTTATCAGGAAAGGTTCGTAAACTTCCTCAATGGTTCCCGCATCTTCTCCCAAAGCCGTGGCAATGGTAGTGATACCTACCGGACCACCTTTAAATTTGTCTATAATGGTGCAAAGTATCTTGTTGTCTATCTCATCCAGGCCGTACTTATCAATATTCAGTGCTTCCAATGCAAACTGGGCGATCTCCGTATCGATAGAACCGGAGCCTTTCACCTGCGCAAAATCACGTACCCGACGAAGCAAGGCATTGGCAATACGGGGCGTTCCGCGGCTACGGGAAGCGATCTCCGATGCTGCACGTACCGAACAAGGCACATCCAGTATGGACGCAGAACGACGAATGATATTGCTCAAAATATCATCATCATAGTACTCCAAATGAAGATTAATACCGAAACGTGCACGAAGCGGGGCCGTCAGCAGACCGCTACGTGTGGTTGCACCAACCAGCGTGAAAGGATTCAAATCTATCTGGATGCTGCGTGCCGAAGGTCCCTTATCGATCATAATATCGATGCGGTAATCTTCCATCGCCGAATAAAGATATTCCTCCACCACAGGCGACAGCCGATGAATTTCATCAATAAAAAGCACGTCGTTCGGTTCGAGGCTGGTCAATACACCTGCCAGGTCACCCGGTTTATCAAGTACCGGACCGGAAGTTACTTTAAAGCCAACTCCTAATTCGTTAGCGATAATATTCGAAAGAGTTGTTTTTCCTAATCCGGGAGGGCCGTGCAACAGCACATGGTCGAGTGCTTCGCCACGCAGACGTGCCGCCTTCACAAAAATGCGAAGGTTTTCCACCACCTTGTCCTGCCCGCTAAAGTCTTCAAAGCTTAACGGACGGAGTGCATTCTCGAAATCCCGTTCTTTTGAAGTAAGCTGATGTTCGCGTATGTTAAAATCTTCCTGTTCCATTTATTTCTTGAAAGTAGGAGACAAAGATAGAGATTTACATTCATTTTCAGTATAAGAAAGACGAAGATTTAGTTTATTTGAAACGTAATAACTACTTTTGCACTATCTATATACACGTTATCAACTATGGTTCTAAATTACATTTGGATAGGATTCTTCGTCATTGCCTTTATCATCGCTCTTATAAAAGTGATTGTTTTGGGAGATACGGAGATATTTACGGCTATCATGAACGCTACATTCGACTCTTCAAAGACAGCTTTCGAGATATCGCTGGGACTTACGGGTGTACTGGCCCTTTGGTTAAGTATCATGAAAATCGGCGAGAACAGCGGATTGATTAATGCACTGGCCCGCTTTCTTAGTCCGGTGCTTTGCCGTCTGTTTCCAGACATTCCTAAAGGGCATCCGGTGTTAGGCTCCATCTTCATGAATATGTCCGCCAATATGCTTGGTCTCGACAATGCCGCCACCCCGCTGGGGTTGAAAGCTATGAAAGAGCTACAGGATCTGAATCCGAAAAAGGACACTGCTTCCAATCCGATGATTATGTTTTTGGTGATTAATACATCCGGCCTTATCATCATTCCGATCAGTATCATGGTATATCGTGCACAAATGGGGGCTGCACAGCCTACAGATGTATTTATCCCTATCCTGCTAAGTACTTTCATTTCAACTTTAGTAGGAGTCATAGCAGTCAGCATCGCTCAAAAGATAAACTTAATCAATAAGCCTATTCTCATTTTAATGGGCGTTATCTGCCTTTTCTTTTCCGGTTTGATTTATCTGTTCCTAAGCGTTTCACGAGAGGATATGGGTACTTATTCTACATTGATAGCGAATATTCTGCTATTCAGTGTCATTATCCTGTTTATTCTGACGGGAGTCAGGAAAAAAATCAATGTATACGATTCGTTTGTAGAGGGAGCTAAAGAAGGATTTACGACAGCTGTACGTATCATACCTTATCTGGTTGCTTTCCTTGTAGGAATCGCCGTGTTCCGCACTTCGGGAGCTATGGATTTTCTAGTGGGAGGCATTGGCTACATAGTAGGCTCATGCGGAGTTGACACGAGCTTTGTAGGGGCACTGCCTACTGCATTGATGAAATCGCTTAGCGGTAGCGGTGCCAACGGCTTGATGATCGATACGATGAAAGAACTGGGACCGGATTCATTTGTAGGGCGTATGAGTTGCGTAGTACGCGGAGCTTCAGATACCACATTCTACATTCTGGCCGTTTACTTCGGCAGTGTGGGTATAACCAAGACTCGTAATGCAGTGACTTGCGGTCTGATAGCAGACTTCTCGGGTATCATAGCCGCTATCTTAATCAGTTATTTATTTTTCTTTTAAATCATAACATTCAATTATGGCTGTAACTTATCAAACAGAAGGCGTAAAAATGCCTGATATCAAGAAACGTGAGACTACGGAATGGATAAAGACCGTAGCTGCTTCTTACGGGAAAAGACTCGGTGAAATCGCTTATATCTTCTGCTCGGACGAAAAAATTCTGGAGGTAAACCGTCAGTATCTGCAACATGACTACTACACGGACATTATTACTTTCGATTATTGTGAAGGCGATCGTCTATCAGGTGACTTATTCATCAGCCTGGATACGATACGCACCAATGCGGAACAGTTTGGTGCTTCATACGAAGACGAACTACATCGTGTGATTATCCACGGAATTCTTCATTTGTGCGGCATCAACGATAAAGGTCCCGGAGAACGGGAAGTTATGGAAGCAGCTGAGAATAAGGCATTGGGGATGTTGCGATAAGCGCTCATTGCTTTCAATTCGTACACTGCTTTTCAATTCGCCTTTCATAAAAAAGAAACCCCGGCGTAATCACTACGCCGAGGCACTCCATTAGCTTATGCTAATTAACACTAAATTATTAAGAGAGAGATTTAGTCAATTTATTAATAGTTTGGAGTTACTTCACTTCAGGAGTAACCAGTTCCTTAATTGATTTTGTATTTAGGTACAGGAAAGCCAAACGAGGAGTTCCTTCGTTCACTATCAACTGCAATGAATCCGATGTCAGGTAGCCGATACGCTCACGAGTTTTGTACACCTCAACCTTTCCATCATCTTCCTTGCTGAATCCTTCCACAATCAGATAACCATTATCCACTTTCCACGTTTTCAAATCTAAAGACGGAATATTGATAGTAGAACACTTACCACCTTTCTTGAACTCAAATCCTTTCAACTCACCCGTAGACTTGTATGTATAAGGATTGCACCATTTTCCGATAATCTGTTTTTCTACTTTCTTCTGTCCGTAGCTTAAAGCGAAACAAGACAGAGCCATAGCCGTAATCAATAATTTTTTCATCTTAAATCAATATTTATTTTTTTAGTAAATCGTATTTCTGATCAATTCCACGCTCTCGCAGATGAATACCTTCCTTCATCCAACGTGGTTCTTTTGTTCCTTTCAGGTAATAGTCAAAGAACTGCATCATCCGGATTGTCCAGTCTTTCTGTGCACCTCTTCCCAGTACGAAATGTCCTTCACCTTTGTAATTCAACAACCATGCAGGACGTTGTAAGCGACGCATAGCCAAATAAAGAGCACGTCCTTGTTCATATGCAACAGCCTCATCCTCATCATTATGTAATATCAACAAAGGTGTATGTATCTTATCAGCCTCCAAAATTGCTGAACTTGCCAGATACTTATCTTTTGCCTCCCATAAAGTCTTTCCCATACGACTTTGTGTTTCCTCGTACATAAAATATCGTGGCAGACCGCTTCCATTACGAATTCCCAAATATCCGGTCACCATATCCGTAATTGGAGCCGCTATATTGGCACAAGTGAAAAGATCTGTCTTTGTCACCAAATATGATGTTTGATAGCCAGACCAGCTATGTCCCTGTAAGCCTATTTTCCCGGGATGTGCTATCCCCTGCTCTATCAGATACTTCGTTCCACTCACAACAGCATCATAACAACTCTGACCGGGAGTCCCAACCGTGAAATGCACATCCGGCATAAACACAATATAACCATTGCTGGCAAAATACATAGGATCCCCTAACGCACTACTCAACAAAGGTGCATGATAAATATTCAACTCACCGGAATGAGTTTCATAAAACTGCACCAACGCCGGATATTCTTTTTGAGGATCATAATCTTCCGGAAGATAAAGCAACCCCTTATTTTCCTTATTCTCATAATTAGTCCACTTTATCAGTTTAACTGTACCCCATTTATAATCTGCTTGTTGAGGATTCGCATTCGTCACTTTAACGGGATTGGAGAAATCGGACTTACTCCACCACAAATCCCTAAATTCCGATACATTCTGACGATTCCAAACGCAATACTCATGATTGTCAGAAAAACGATGTATAGTATATACATAATTCCCCTCCATCAATTTTCTCAGACGGCCTTTCATATCAAGCTGATAGACACCCTCATCCATCGTGTCTTTATCCCAAAGGCTAACTATGACTTTTTCGTCTTTCTGAAAAACATCCTTATCTATATTACTCGTCATTTTACGAATAGATTTGCCATGCTTGCGACCATATCCTTTAGTCAGGCACTCCGGCTGACGTTCTCCTGTCAAATCAATCTTCCACCAGTCATATGCATCGTACAGAAACACATTATTCCCGTCAGCCGTCCACCCTGCTATTCCATAAGCGGGAGCAGGAGCCGGTTTATCATAACTTTCCATGAACATTGGATAACCGATAGCATCAGATATATTAACAACCTTACCGGTAGCACCATCAAACTTATTCCAGACTTGAGCAATCGGATCATACATTACTGCCCACTTGCCATTTACCGACCATTTGGGAGCTGTACGATAACTACGTCCGATCAACCGTTTTGCACCTGTATGCACATTCACTGAATATATATCGAACGGCAACCGATCCAACCACTCACGCTGCATCTTATAAGGAGATTCATCTGTGTAAAGCACATAGTTCAAATTCTCTGCTCCCGATGGTAAGAGTAAATCTACGGTAAATGGAGCAACTTCTGTGAGCTTCTTAGAAAAAATATCATAAATATACGTCACCGACTTATCCTGCCTATAACGTCCGCCCCTTTGTAAAGTCGGAACTTCCATTTCGTTCCACGTCCACAACTCTAATTCAAAACTCTTGTCCGGTTTCTTCTCCGATTCTTCCCTTCTACGGGAAATCTGCTGTGAGTCCCGAAGTTCAAGTATCAAAAAATTATGGCTTTTAGACAAGTCAATACGTCCGACAGACATACCATCAGGCAAAACAATTTCTTTCCGGTCAAAAAGCAAGTTACAACCCGGCTTCTTTAATGAAAAAGCATACCACAAAGAATCATTTACGCTAAACTCCCCGATCATCTCTTTTTCATTAAAACTATAAGAAGAGGGTTCACTCTTTACAGAACTCTGATAAAGAGTCTTATATGGACCAGCTAAAGGGCCATAGCATAGCTCGTTCCTGTCTGACTTTTTACGAATGAAAAGAATAGAACGTCCTCCGTCATATAATGTATGATAGCCGATACTGTCAATATGAAAAGCAACTTCTGTCTTCAGATGACGTACCACCAGCCTGTTAAAAGCCGGAACATGATTTACCGTATCTTTCGACACATTAGTTACAGAGATTGAGTAAGGGGTCCCTTCCACAGGACGAAAAGCCTCTTTATGTTTCCATTCGGTCTTTACTCCCGAAGGCAATGACAACAAAAATGTTTTCATTACTCCTGCCGAGTCTGCCAACCGATAAAAAGCTCCCTGGTCGTTATTATAAAACTCCAGACGCTCTATATCGCCATTCAGCAATATTTCCTTCCGCGTACGGGAATCGAATAAATGCAGTTTTTTTTCTTCCTTGCTAGCCGGATTATATTCCATCAACGATATACGGTAAGTCACCCATCTGCCTGTCGGTGAAATATCCGGTGCATCAATACGTTTCCAAGATGTACATGCTTCTATATCCAACGGTTTCTTTTGAGCCTCAACAGACAAGCTTCCCCCCAGCAACAATCCTGCTATAATCCCTATATATACAAATATCCGGTTCATCTTATCTTCTCCTGTCATCTTTAATCATATCCTTATTCAAATCGACATCAGAATCAGCCGAGTTGTCATGCAATAACAAGCGGGCAAAGTGACGCCACATCTTATGCTCGAAGAAATCCTCAGACTCACCGAAGAATCCATGTGTACATTTCGGCAATACAAACATTTCGAAATCCTTATCAGCCTTAATCAATGCATCCACCAGACGCAATGTGTTAGCAGGATTCACAGTTTTATCCATCGCACCGGTAAACAGCAACAAGCCGTGCTTGTAATTCTTTACCAACTCTTGATTCGGACGTACACGGACACTATAATCATACATCGTACTTTCTACTCCCAAACTATCTTTAGTCGTTTTCACCTTCTCATCTACACCGAAATGAATCTCAACAAAGCCTTTATTATAAATACGATTGTCATGATTACCTGCCGATGAAACAGCAGCCGAATAGAAATCAGGATAAGTACAAATGGCAGCCGCCGACATAAACCCTCCACCGGAATGGCCGTAAATACCGACTTTGGTGGCATCAATAAACGGATAACGGGCAGCCAGTTGCTCAATAGCATATTTATCATCCGTCAACGGATAATCACGCATATTGTTGTATCCATAGGTATGATAAGCCTTTCCGCGCATCGGAGTGCCACCTCTGTGCCCCACAGTGATTACAATGAACCCCAGTTGAGCCAAACGGGTATTATAAACATCATTAATCGTGAAACGTGTCGGCACATATTCGAAGAACGGTCCCGGATAAACATTCGAAATGATAGGATAAACCTTTGTCGAGTCAAAGTCGGCAGGTTTCCACATCACGCCATACAAATCGGTCACTCCATCGGCAGCTTTTACCTTAAAGCGTTCCGGTGCTTTCCATCCCATCTCATAGACAGGCTGCAAATCGGGCTTTTCCAACGTCATAATCACCTTTCCATTCCGGTTACGAACCACATTCACCGGTTCCTGCGAAACAGTAGAATAAGAATCTACCATATATCGGTAAGACGGAGAGATACTGACATCATGTGACGCATTCTCCGGAGTTAACAGACGAACAGCATTCGGACGATCCAGTTGAGCTTCATAAAGAATGTAATAATAAGGGTCAATGCCTTTCTCACGACCATAACCATAGAAATACATCTTACGCCCGATAGTATCAATCTTGGTAACCGGACCAGCTACCCATATTCCATCGGTCAGTTGGTTCTTTAAGTTTCCCGTTGCTGTGTCATACAGGTAATAGTGTCCCCAGCCATTACGTTCGGAACGGAAAAGGATTTCTTTCCCGTCATTCAGGAAAGAAACATTACGCATCTGATAATCGAGATATGGTTTGTTTTCTTCATGAATCACTACGCGCACTTTTCCGGTTTCTACGTCTACCTCGCAAATATCCGACTGGTTCCATGGACGGTTATAACGTTGGAAATACAAACGCTTCCCGTCCTTTGAAATATACAATATGTCAATATACTGATCAGGCCAGCGATTAATATCGATTTTCTTCACTTCACGGGTATCGACATCTCCAATCAACAATTCATATTGGGTGACATGTTTATCGCCTGCCAGTTCGGCTTTATAAGTTTTCAGTGTCGGATATGGAGTAGACAACGAATTGATTAACCATAAATCACGCACTTTCCTGTTATCCTCACGAACAGCATAAAAACGATGGCTACCTGGAATCCAATGAGTAGATTCGGCTCCGAAGCGTCCTTCCAGCTTACCCTCATCTTCACGGTTAAATGTATAATTCGGCTCACCGTCCGTTGTCAGTTGTACAGGAATGGTATCTTGCCCTTTCTTTTGATTCCCAACAAAATACAAATTATCCTTGCTGGCATAAAGAAAATAAAGACTATCTGGAGAATACTTCATCCAATACGGATCACTATTTCCATAAGATGGTTTCTCATTAAGCTGCTTCAGTGCTTTCGTATGAATATTGTACGTATAAAGTCCACGGTCAAAATCAATACGAATCGTTTCGTTATCCTTCATGAAAGTGAAAGACAAATATGGATCTGCCGAAGAATAGGCTTTCTTGGTATATACTGCAATTTTACTCAATAATTCAGCCGTATCAAACAGAAGACGTTTTTCCTTTTTCTTCGGATTTACATAATAATACTTCTTTCCTTCACGTGTAGTAAACGAATAATAAAAACAGTCCGTACCATTAATAAACGTTGGCTTGACTTCTGTTGAATACTTTATTATAGGATTCTGTTCTAACAGACGGAACTTTTCCGCTAACTTATAATTCGCTTTCTGCTGTGCATCGGCAAAGCTACATATCAACAATGCAACCACCAGGCACACATATCTAAAGAGAGAGTTTTTCATAAAATCTTATCTATTGTCTTATTTGTTACGGTTAATATCTCCCCAATAGTCTGCACGAGTATCACCCAGCAAATGCTTGGCAAAGAAACGGTACATCTTCTTCTCAAAATACTTATCAGCAGAACCATATCCATGGCCGGCACCCGGAATCACCAGCATATCAAAATCCTTGCCGGCTTCAATCAATGCCTGCGCCATGCGATAAGTATGAGCAGGGTTCACGTTCTTGTCCATATCACCGGTGACGAGCATTAAATGTCCTTTCAAATTCTTGGCAATCTCCGTATTCGGCTTCACATTGAACTTGTATCCATACTCTTTTGTCTCATTACCCAAACTATCTTTTACTACTTTTTCCACTTCCTTCACACCGTTATAGCATTCTCCCCACCCACGATTATAGATATTGTTATCATGATTTCCGGAACAGGAGACAGCAGCTTTATAAAAGTCCGGATAAGTACAGATGGCTGCAGCAGCCATAAATCCTCCACCGGAATGACCGTAGATACCGACTTTTTTACCATTAATAAATGAATACCTCCGAGCTAACTGCTCAATAGCATATTTGTCATCAGCTAATGGATAATCACGCATATTACCATAACCAAACCGATGGTATGCCTTTCCACGCATAGGAGTATCTCCTCTGTGAGACACAGCAATTACGATAAAACCTAACTGCGCCAAACGGGTACAACATCTGTCTTCTAAGGTAAATGAAGTAGGAACTTGACCAAAGTAAGGCCCCGGATATACCACAGAAATAATCGGATATACCTTAGTAGAATCAAAGTCTGCCGGTTTCCACATTACTCCATGTAAATCGGTTATATTATCAGCAGCCTTCACAACAAAACGTTCCGGTTTTTTCCATCCGGCTTTGTAGGCTAATTCAATATCCGGCTTTGCCAATTCAAGAATCCCTTGTCCCTTGTTATCTTTCAACATGATTTTAGGTTCCATATCCACTCTTGAATAAGTGTCAATATAGTATCTATTAGACTTCAGGAATTTAACCTGATGCTGACCGTCTTCCGTACTTAATGGAGTTACTCCTTCCCTATCAATATGCACTTTATAGAGCATGTAATAAGATGGGTCAATATCTTTTTCCCTGCCATATCCATATAGATATACTGTTCGCCCCAAAGTATCAATAGAAGCTATCTGACCTGCCACCCACTCACCGGAAGTCATCACATTCTTCAACTTTCCATTACCATCATAATGATAGTAATGCCCCCATCCCGTACGCTCCGAACGAAAAAGAATATCTTTACCATCATTCAAAATAGCGACACTACGAGCATGCGGATCACGATACGGTTTGTCAACTTCATGAATTATTTCTTTCACCTCCATTGTAGAGAGGTTGACAGAACACAAATCCACTTCGTCCCATGTACGTTTCGTACGTTCAAAAAAGAGGTATTTACTATCCTTTGTCACACACAAAGGATTTATGTATTGATCCGGCCACTTACTTATGTCTGTTTTTTTTACGGTACGCCCAATCACGTCAACTATAACCAGTTCATTTTGGGTTACATTCTTATCACCAAGGAATTCATAACGATAAGTAGTCAGGGAAGGCCTGTCATCCAACGAATTTATCACCCAAAAATCTCTAAGCAGACGTTCATCTTCGCGTACTAAATAAAGATGCCTTGAATCGGGGCACCAACAGATATCAGACATGACTTCTCCTTCTTCGTCCGTTCCTCCATCATGCGCATAAGAATAATACCGAACTCCATCAGTGGTCAACTGCACTTCCGTCGTATCCATTCCCATCTCCCCATTACCTTTCACATACAGATTGTGTTTCTTCACATACACAAGATATTTTCTGTCTGGCGAATATTTCATCCATGAGTAACGATCAAATAATGACCGACTCTTTTCTTTCTTTTTCTCTACAATCTGGTGTGTCAGGCGATTATATTCATAGTTCCTACCTTTATAAGAAAAAGAAAAAGAAGCCAGGTTTTCAGAAAATTTGATATCACTCAACTCCAGTTTATTCCTGTCCACTACACCCCTAGTAATCTGTGCAATTCCCGATGCCAGTTTCCCTTTATCAAACAATGGTTCTTTTAACCGACGTTCAGGATCTACAAAATAGTAATCCTTCCCGACAGTCGTATGAAATTCAAACCAAAACTTATCTGTTCCATTAATTTCATTCGGCCAGAGATTTAGACTATTAGCAGTAAAATTACCCCCTAAACCGAAAGCCTGAAATTCATTTGCCAATTCATAGTTGGCCTGCTGTTGGGAAAAAGCATGCAGAATGCCTGACCAAGCAAATAAAACTATAAATAATATTCTTTTTCTCATATTCAAATAAACAAAGGAGAATCACATAAAGTATTCAAGACTCAATGCGATTCCCCGCATAATCTATATAGATCAAGTTATTTTAAAGGTCATACTGAACAATCTGGTTAGCATTTCCTATTTTATATAGTACATCCACTATTTTTCCAAAATTATTATCTCCCTCCTTCTCACTTTCCTCATTCGGGTATAATTGTTTTATTTTTACATCATTAACCAATCCTGATTCTTGCTTGTCCTTCTCTTCCACCCCATATATAAAGAAACTTCCGTCTTCCAAGGCAACCCCTAACTGACCGTTGTAAACTCCATATTTTGGATACAAATATATATCATTAGATGAAAGAGCAATCACCTTCTTGTCAAATGTATGAATCAATTTTGGAGCAGATGCCATACCTTTCACATATTGGCAATACCACAATTCATTCCCCATTGCAATAACAACATACTGCTTTTGTTCAAATACAGCCATATCTGTATACTCTTTATTTTTCAATGACGTCAAGTCATTTTCATAATAATCATATATATCCCATTTTTTATTCTTCATTCTGAAATAGCGCAATTGATAAGACATATCGTTACCCTTCATCAAGGCAACCCATGCTTGCATCATGTCGCCATTCACATTAACTGACGCAGTTTTCATTGTTACAATACTTTCATCACGCATATTCTGAAAGTTCTTAGCATCCTCTCCTTCAAATTCAACTATTTCTCCGGTATCCTTCACCGTATTATCATAAAATGTCGGATCATTGGAACTATTCTTCACCCCACCTCCATTTCGAATAATTACCAATGAGTTATCCTCTTCACGGAGAGCCAGAACCGCATCCATATTTCTGTCCTTAAACTTCTGTACAGGATATAAAGCACTGAATTTAGTATAATTCCACAGTGGAATAGACATATAGGCTCCAGCATGAAAATCATTTGCAACCGGCTTCGTGTGCATATAAATATATCCATTTTCATCACGAATAAATTTTGCAGAGTAAGACATGGCAGCTTCTACAGGTTTGAAGCCTCCCACCGGCAAATCCCCATAGAACTCATCCTCTGTATATACTTCACGCTCCAAAGTATTACCGTTCAGCTCCACCCAACGATCTTGCATCACTACCAGTTCATCATATACAGTCTCTACCTGTCCGAAAGTACTAGGATAACCCAAATGCTCAAAAACACCTTTGGGGTTGGTTCCTAAATCTTTGACTAAATACTTTTCGACAGAATGATATGCGATAGAATCACGTACCACTTTCTCACCCCAGATATTCACAGTTTCTGACACACCATACAAGGTCTTAATCTTGATAAATGAAAGTGTTGACTTTCCATCTACGTCAGACAAAACCACCCATCCTCTCTGATAAGGAGAACGAACCAAAATGTCTGTTGAAGCAGAGTACTTAACCCCTGTTTTATTGTCGATGACGGAAAATGTGAGTTCAAACAATCCGATCTTATGAGAATTGAAAGTATACGAAGGTGCTTTTACATTCAACAATTCTCCGTCTAGTCTCCATTCGTAACTCACATCCGGATCTGTTTTATCAATTGTAAACTCAAACGTAGGTGTTATAACTAAGTCTTCATCTATCCCAACACTATAGTTTTTTTCAATATTACTAATAGTGCCTTTCAGTTCATTAATCGGTGTATAATCATAATTGTTTTTATCATCCAGGCAACTGCAAATGCTACTCAATAAAAGTAGTAATAAAATATAAACTGTTATCTTTTTCATACTTCCTCCGTTTTTTAATTATCCGGCAACAGGAATTTCCATTTTACCATACTCATCACTCATGGGTTCATCCGGATGTTGAGTATTATAATCTTTAATTCTATTTTTCAGACGCAGTGCATATTTACGCAATATAAACATATCTTTTCCGTCAAATACCACCCCGTCTTTTTTCAATTCTTCCAAAAACATTAAATATTTCTTTTCCGAATACCTCCCCAAATACCATTCTTCAACAATGTTGTAGGGATTATTCACATCACCGTCGTTTCTAGTCCACCACTCAGGTGCAAACAACAAATTAGATACGGAAATAATAGCACGTGAATAGACACTCGGACCTTGACGAACCTCACCACCGTCATTCACTTGCAACGTCAGCAGTTCAGCTTTCGTATCCAATTTTTCGTAATACTTCAGAACCACCAATATTTCTCCGGTTAGTTCTCCTGCTTTAATTACGCACTTCTCTGGCAATTCATATTGGGTAGCAGGCAAAGTCGTTCGTTCCGGATCTACACTGACCGTAAACTCCAAATCCTTATCCTGTACTTTTCCAGAAATGGTAACTCCTAATAATATCTTAGCATTTTCACCTTCATTGTAAAACTTAAAAGATACACCTGTTGTATCTGTTGTCATATTTTTCTCAAATGCAATATATGACACATCATTTGTATGGGTCAGTAATCCTTGCTCCTCACAAGAAGTAAAGAAGGAGACTCCCAACAATACAATGACTATATAAAAACTTATTCTTTTCATATATCTTCAATCTTTCAAAATTTAAATATTGCTTTCCGAATCAGGCAATGGCATCACCAAATTATCTTCAATCGCCGGATATTCTACGGACTGCTTTTCATCCGACCCTTCCAAGTTCCGTTTCAAACGCTTGTATAAAAAGAAAGTCTGTCCTTCGCCAATAAACTCGCGACGGGCGTCATCAACAATCAGATTAATAAAGTCTTGCTTCGTACCCGATTTGCTAAGGTCAGGAGAACTAATACCTCTCCCTTGTTTCACAGTTTTAAGATATGTCTTGGCCAATTCCTTATCTGTATCATAAATAGCCTCTGCAGCTATATAATATACTTCAGACATACGAATCATAGGCACCATTGTACTATTCACTTTACCAAAACCAGAACCTTCATCTTGTTTTTTATACTTCAATGAACGATAAAAAGAAGAAGTATTCGGTCCTAACTGATACTTAAGACGCCAGTCTTTATCGCTTTCGGTACCGAAGAATTTCGTTATCACAGCATCACTCAAAGCCAGATACTTTTCATCATCCGGTTTGGTAGCATTATCACTTGCATGATTAATCTCCAAATCCCAATCAGTCTGATCTGTAGAATATAATGCAAATATAATGTCTTCATACATCTTTATATTCCCATTCTCTATATTCATAGGTCCACTATAACTACTTGTTACTGCCTTATAATAACCTTTATCAGCATTAATATCTATTAGTAACTTCGCTGTTTCATAGGCCTTTTCCGATTGTCCTGCATATAAGTAAACACGAGCCAACTCCGCAGTTACGGCATGATAATTAAGATGGAATCCTCTGTACCACACAAAACGTTCTTCTCCGGAAGGAGACTTAGTAAAACGATTACCCGAAGTAAACTCTGATGACTTATCCACATCCTTCAAAATCTTTTGCGCTTCTACTAAATCAGCGATGATGCGTTCCAAACAGTAACCGACTGTTTGTCGATCGGATAAATAAGATGGATATTTGTCCACATAAGGAATAAAAAGCCTATCTCCCGGATTCATAGCCAAAGACGGCGCATATATACGTAACAAATCAAAATGCATATACGCCCGTAAGGCAATAGCTTCTCCTAAAATCATATTTTTCTCCTGCGTACGTTTGTAGAACAGCATTGTATCTTCCTCTGCCACCTGCTGTGCAAGGTTATTACAATTGGCTATGATATTCCACGCTGCGCTCCACATAGCATCTGTTGTAGGAGTAAGTTCAGAGTTCTTATACAAAAACTTCGATAATTTCTTCATAGCTTTACCACCACCGCTGTCGGGGGCTTTGTCCAAGTCATATACCTGTCCCCAGCCATCTATCAACCCCCAGCTCAGATTACTACCGTACAAATCGAAAGTCGCCAACTTCCGGTATATACCGTTCAGAGCTGTACGATAACCATTTCCTGTCTCAAACAAATATTCTTCCTTTATCTCATCCGCAGGTCTCACGTCCAGCCAGTCACTACAAGAACTGAACGAGATAGCTGCTAGACATGACACAAATATTATTGTATATATCTTTTTCATTTTTTCTTCTTTTTTTAGAACTGTGCTTTTAATGAGAATTCCACTTTCCAAGATCTCGGATAGCTCAATCCGCGTTCCTGTTTAATAGAGGACCAGTTTATCAAGTCGCTCGTAGAAGCTTCCAGACGAAGCAGATTCATGCGGAGATGTTTTTTTATCCAGTCACGGTTAAAATCATAGCTGACATTCAATGAATTCAATCGAACCAATGCTTTATCCTGCACGAAACGTGATGTTGGCAAAGTAGTCATCCCCCGGTCTTTAATATCTTTAAACTGAGCTATGTCACCCGGTTTTTTCCATCTGTCCGTCAATACGCGTAAATCGACATTCTTGTTCACTAAGTCCGCATTTTCCACATTGTTGACCAATGTTTGATTGTATTCCTGTCCACCCCACTCATAAAGAAATGAAGCAAACAGAGTCCAATTCTTATACGACAGGTTCAACCCGAAAGCACCACTACATTTAGGTTCTGTATTTCCAACTACAACCTCCTGCGCAGCATTCCACTTATCAGCTATAGAGCCATCACGGTTCAAAAAGATCTCTTTACCCGTAGTAGGATCAATGCCCAATGAACGTACAGCCCAAATTGAAGTCAGAGAAGCTCCTTCCTCATACTGTGGCAGTGGTACCGAATATTCCGCACCATGAGACAGCCCTAATGTTTCTTGATAAAGTGCTTCATTTTTATAATAAGCGGCCACTCTCTCATTATATGCTTTCTGAGAGTCGGAAATCTTCAGAATCTCATTCTTATTGTGCGCCATATTTCCCCATAACGCCACATTCCAGTTTCTGTCACGATAAATATCCGCACGAAGTTTTAATTCTACGCCTTTGTTGGCAACTTGTCCCATATTATCTTTGTAAGTAGAGAAACCGGAAGTTTGGGAAAGAGTGACATCATTCACCAAGTCAATTGTCTTATTATAGTAATACTCGAAATCAACAGTCAGGCGATCATGGAACGTTTTTGTTTCGATACCAACACTCAGCTTATCCGTCTTTTCCCAAGTCAAATCTTTATTACCTAAAGCTTTCAATACAGCCCCATAACCTGTTATATACCATTCATCAAATAAAGTTTCATACATCGTCGTTGCAGCATAAGCCGGGAAATTAACTTTACCGGTACGCCCATAAGAAGCACGTAATTTTAACTTATTGATATATCCGTTACTTTTGAAGAAATCATAGTTATGAATATTAACACCCAAACCTCCAGAGAAGAAAGGAGCCCACTTCTGATTCGCCCCAAACTCTGACGAACCGTCGAAACGTACAGAAGCGTCTACCAAATAAATATCATTCCACGTATAATTGGCAGAAGCTAATACGCTAACCCTTCGTGTGGTATTCTCAGTACGAGTAGGTTTCTTATATACTTCCGCCGCATAATTCAGAGAGTGAAACTCACCCGACGGAAATCCACGATAATGAGCATTGGTACTCTCAGTGGTACCTGAAGCTGCTTCCCAACCTGCTGAAACATTCAAATTGTGCTGCTTGTTAAAGCTACGTGTATAGTATAAAAAAGCATTGGAATTCCAATCCAAACTTTCTCCATTCGTCGTATACAAATCACCGGCAAGATTATTATCTTTTGAACCTGTAACACTAGTCTTACTTGAAAGCGGATCAATAAACTTCTCTGATTTGGAATATTTCTTCGTTACACTGAACTGCCCTTTAACCGTCCAGTAATCATTCAGGTACCAGTTAAAGCTCAAATTATCAATAACCTCATCATAAGAGTTCCAATTATAATTACCCAAAGTTGCTTCATATAGCGGATTATTATTGTCACGTCCGCTAATTTTCGAATATGTGAGTTTCTCCCGGAGTGTTCCATCATCTTTATAAGGAGAGTCATAAGGCTGTAGTCCGCTAAAATCACTAAACGAACCATACGGAGATTCTTTCGATTTCGTATGCCCGAAAGATACATAGTTTCTTACTTGCAAATTCTTGATGCGATAATCCAAAGAGAAGCCTGCACTATAGCGATTACGTTCTGTACCTTTCATCACACCATCTGCTATATTAAATGAACCGTCCACACCATAACGCAAATTAGGTGTTCCTCCCTCTAAGTAAATACTGTGCTTATGATTGAAAGAATTTTGAAGTGGAATAGACATCCAATCCGTATCTACTCCTTTTTGAATTAAAGCGTATTTCTTATAATAGTTGTTCATCCCTACCGCAGTCGATGGAATGTTAGCTTGTCCTTTATCAAATAATCCTGCGAGACGCTCTATTTCCAGCTTCTCCGATGCATTTGCCAAATTATAATCCCGTAAATCGGGCATTTCCAACGTTCCTGTAAAGTTATAAGAGACACGAACCTCTCCTGCTTTCGGAGCAACAGTAGTAATTACCACCACTCCATTAGCAGCACGTGAACCATACATAGCAGTAGCAGCAGCATCTTTCAAAACCGTCAAACTCTCAATACGGGTAGGATCCAAGTCATATACCTTCTCAATGCTTACTTCAAAACCGTCCATGATAAAAGTTGGTAAATTAGGATTATTCTCCAAATTTGATTTTGAAAGCTGATCTTTATCCAGTTCTTTAACGCCAAAACCGGAACGTCCACGAATATACATTTCTGGTAAAGCATTCGGGTCAGAACCAAATTGTACGTTATCTACCAAACGGAAAGAGGGATCGAATGACTGGATCGCCCCAATTATATTTGTCTGTGACACCTTACGCAAGTCATCACCCGAAATCTGAGTCGAACTACCCGTAAAACTGGATTTACGTACATTGCTATATCCGGTCACAACCACATCTTCCAATGTTTTGACATCATCCACCAATGTAATTTCAACCGTTTTCCGACGAGTAGCATCCACTTGGACAGTTTGCTTCTTCATACCTATAAAAGAAACTTCCAACACCACCTTATCACTTTTTACGTCCAAAGTAAATTCACCTTCAATATTGGTAGAAGTACCTGTACGAGTACCTTTAACAATAATACTAGCTCCGGGAATCGGCTCTCCATGTGAGTCTGTCACCATACCACGGACACGGTTTTCACGCTTTTGTTTTCGAATGACAACAATACCGTCTTTCATCACATAGTCAAACCCTTGAGGATTCAACACTAATTTAAGAGTTGTATCCCATCTCTCGTTCTTCACATCAAGTGATACCGAAGGAACACCCTTGAACATTTGTGAATTATATAACATATTCACACCTGTCTGTTTTTTCACTGCATCCAGGACAGTCTCTATAGAGACATTGTGCAGTTTCAAAGTCACCGTCTTGTCTTGTGACGGTAATGCCCATGCACTAAACGTACAGCACATTGCCACTAGAAAACATAGCAGCCATCGTTTTTCTCTCATAAATTAATAATTAAACTTTTGTGTACCTAATATTCTAACTATTCTAATATTCTATCTTTTCCATTCCTGTTCTTCCACTTTGTCATATATCAATATATTCCTGCCACTGATTTTATAAGTAAGGTCTCCTGTCAGTTCCAGTGCATCCAGGAATGAATTTATTGTTCCGTAGCGTTTCAAGTTACCACTATAGGTAATGTCGCGCAGGTTAGGGGTTTCGTAATAAACCTGTATGTCGTACCAGCGTTCGAATGTCTTCATTATATCGCCCAAGGGACGGTCATTAAAGATGTACATACCATCTACCCAACCAACATATTCTTCCAAATCCACCTTGCGTTTCGTTGAACTATTGGCAAATACAACAGCTTGTTCACCCGGTGAGAGAGTAACCGTTTCCGCATTTAATGTAGAGAATTTCACTTTTCCATGTACTAGGGTTGTATAACAAACAGGGGTATCGGCATAAGCATTCACGTTGAATTCAGTACCAAGTACAGTTATTTCCCCGAGATGAGTTTGTACCACAAATGGATGATTCTCATCTCCTGCTACATCAAAATAAGCTTCACCCTCCAAACGCACAATTCGACGTTTACCGGCAAAACGTACCGGATAGGTCAATTTAGAACCGGCATTCAAATGTACTGTCGTTCCATCTGCAAGGATTACAGTATTTTCACCTCCACGCGGTATTACCAGTTCATTTGATTTGCCAGATTGTTCTTCAATGTTTTTCTCCTCATGTTGTGTCGTGACGGTAGGCTGATAAGACAGCACTCCTTTCTTATATTTTACTTGAACGCCATCTACTACTACGCTTACTTCTTTTCTATGCACATCAATCACGCTGCCATCGGACAAAGTCAATTGTGCCTGCTGCGTTCCCGGCTGAATCAAAGTTTTCCCTTCTTTTTCCGATGAGATATAATTCGACATATAGAAAGAAAGAGCAACGGCTAAAGTAACGACAGCCGCAGCAGCGTACCACCCCACCCGACGAGAACGACTCTTCCGGCCTTTCGATTCCATCTGCCCGATACTCTGAAGAAAAGACTGATAAGCTTTCTTTGACGAATATTTTTGATATTCTCCAAAGGCGACTTTCAAAGTCTCCCCGCTCTGTAACTGCTCGTATACATTTCGTAAGTCCGGACATTCTGCCAACCGTTTCTCAAGATCTTTTTGTTCCACTTCATCAGCCTCCCCCAAAAGAACCTTTCTCATTAAAGCAGCGTCTTGATATACATTTTCGAACTTCTTCATCTTATTGCGTTTTTTTAATTAAACAATTGTTTAATTCATCTTTATTATAGATATACACAACTCATAAAAACGGGTGACAAAAAGATGACATTTTTTTGAGATAAAAGAATAATGAATCAGAATTTAGAGGTAGAAATATATCATAATGTCATTATATAGAAGAAAAAGATTTGATTTTAACAAATAGAATAAATTTTAATCAATCAATAAAAAGACGAAGAAGTATCAGAATGTTTTTTTATTTTTAGAAAAATAAAAAAAGAATTATGGAATGAATGGAATCCCCCAACCTTTCACGGAGGAATTTATAGCTGCGAGTCTTTTGGGTTTTGACAGTATTGATACTTATCTCCAGACGTTCCGCTATCTCTTCCCATGTATGTCCCTCAATTCTCATTAAAATAATCCGACGTTGTTCGGCAGGAAGTTCTTCGATATAGCAATAGAGTTGCCGGATAATTTCTTCTTTTACTGTCAGTGCATAAATCGTATCTTCGTCCACCATACTTTCTTCTTCCGCCAAAGAACTTAAAATAGTATCATGAATTTGATTATTACGTATATATAATAAGGCATTATTATAGCAGGCACGATAAAGATAATTGGTAAGTTCTTTAATATCAGAAAAGGTACGCTTCCCCTCCCATACAGAAATAAAAACTTCCTGTACCAAATCTTCCACCGCATCGGGGACTGGCAATATCTTGGAAACATAAACACATAAAGCAGTATAAAAACGATCGTAGAAATCGCCCCACATCTTTTTATCCTTCCGGTTTACTCCCGCTACTATGATGTCAATTTTATCGTTCATACTGTCACTTTTCCTGCGAAAAAAGAGAACAAAATTTATAAAAATCACCGTAACTACTTACTTTTGCGATATTTATGAATGCAAATATATTGTTTTTTTTCAGAAACGCAGACCTTGCCGACTTACAAAATAAAAAATAAAACGCAACAGGGCACAAAAGGCGCAAGCTTTAAAGAGGAATATAAAAATAAGAAATACTTCGATTAGTAATAACATTATTTGCAATAAAATCATTACCAATCAAAATATGTTCGGGACTTGATTGTTTACTACTTTCTGATTGCTATGATATATGCTGTCATTCACAGTCGTCACAGAGGCGTAACCATCTTATTCACAGATATCTTATGTGAACAGGTAGTATCATTCTCACTCTTCACAGCCCTTCACTTTCTTCACCAAATACACATTGCCCAATCTCGTATGCTGTCGACTGATACCCGTTGCAGTCAGAATCTGCGCCAATTGGATAGGAGTACAATTACGAAGTACAGCCGGAAACCTCTTTTTCAATTCTTGATGAATGATAGCGGCGGAGAGTGACAGACAATCCGGTTCATCCAACATGGCAGGCGCGTATATGTTGCACACAATGTCTTCTATGGGGTTGACATGATAGTATGCGCTATTATGACGTTGCAAAGCATGTTCTTCCTCCTTGTTGAACCAGTGACGGGCACCTGCAAGCAATTCCTCTTTCAGTTGGGCGTAGATTTGTGAATGTTCAATTCCGGTACAGTCAATATCATGCTCCGCTTCAATGCAGATGAATCTGCGGCTGCCTGTCGGATCGCACAGTAAGTCAGTCCGGTTACTTGTTCCGATGAAAGAGGCGATACGAGGCAGCGACCGGAAATTTTTCTGATAGGCTTTGCAGATGTTGAGGCTGGACATTTGCATCAGATTTTTAAGTAACGGCATCTTTTGTGCTCCGAATTTATCAAATTCGTCCATGTTTAGTAACCCCATCTCGGCTAGGAGACGTTCGGGATTGCCTTGTGCGGTTAGTTTCAGATTATCCGAATAATAACGGGCTAGTTGTGGCGGCATCAGCATACGGCAGAAAGTGGATTTATGGCGTCCCTGTTCTTCGCTGATAAGTATCGGGGCTACGCTGTTTGCTTGTGTTTGATTCACTCCCAGCCATTGGGCGGCAAGTCCGAGCATCCAGGTGTGAAAGCTTTTTATCCATATAGGAGTGTCGGATACTCGCTTCGCCAAGGGCTTCAACCGATCCGTTCCGTCCCAGGCAGGTAGTTCGTTCATATAAAGCCGGAAAGGGTGGTAGCTTTCCACTAGGGTAGAGTAAATGTATCTTTGAAGGTCCTTGTCCCAGCAGTTGATTCCTTCTTTGTGGGCTTCCAGGCAGAAAGTATTCAGTTCTCGCTTGTCTATGCGGCAGAAAGGAATTTCTCGTTGCCCGGAGGGGCGAAATTCGGTTTCTTCGGTGAGTAAGTTGTAGCGGAAGTCATATCGTACTTTCAAAAAGTCAATCACTTGTCGTGTTAGAAGGACGGGGTGTTTATGTACTTCTTGTTTATATGCTTCCTGTTCATCTATTTCTTGCATTTTCGGTACGTTCTTTGAAGTGTTCGGTGAAACGATGACGTTTGACGATTCTTTCATCAATGCTTGTATTCTTTTTGCCAAACGTTTCGAGTTATATTCTAATGTCTTCATATTTTTCTTGTTTTTTAAATGAATAAATGTTGTTTTTTCGACCGGTTGATGCCGCTAAGGTATAACATGAAATATGGGGTTTGCAAGTATTTAACTAAGAAAATATTTATTTTCTTCTGAAACGAAAAACAAGCTTTTCTATGCTGATATATCGTTACTTTGTCGTATCTTTAGCGCTTGTTTAGGAAAAGCCGACTGGAGTTGTCCGGTTGGCTGACAATAGTTGACTGAACAGCCGATTCCAATCGTCCGAATAGCCGATTAAAGTTGTCCTATGATGAAGTTACACATTTAAATTGATAAGAAGTAATGGCTATTGTGTTTGATTGGTATGAAAATCCTAATGCTTCTTCGGAAGAAGAAGCGGCGTTGCATCCGCGTATCTTTATGAATGGAAAAGTGGATACGGATACTCTTTGTTACAAGATTCATGACTACAGTTCGTTGACTGTGGGCGATGTAAAGAATGTGCTTGATAACTTATCGAAGATTCTCGGCGAGTCGTTGCGAGAGGGAAAAGAAGTACATATCGAGGGGATCGGCTATTTTTATCCCACTTTGGCTGCTACGGGGAAAGTGACTCGTAGCACTCCGCATAAGACTAATAAGGTGGCTTTCAAAACTGTCCGATTTCGCCCTGACAGTAATCTGAAAGGACATTTTGTGGGTGTCCGCGCCAATCAGTCCAAGTATGTCCGTCATTCGGAGAAGGTGTCAGAGGTGGAGATTGATATGCTGTTGAAAGAATATTTTGCCGAACATCAGATGATGACCCGCCGTGATTTTCAGGAAGTGTGTGGTTTGGCACGTACTACGGCCAAAACGCATTTGGTACGTTTGCGTGGAGAAGGAAAGCTGGTGAATATCGGTTTGCGCAATCAGCCGATGTATGTGCCTGCTCCCGGTTATTATGGCGTATCCAGAGATGCGGCACATCCTTCACGGTAGTGACTGTGAGTAAGCGTCTCCGCGATTCTATCTTGTCGCCCTTTTTTCATTCTTATATTTTTGCTATGTATAAAAATGAAGCATTA
>NZ_JBDFVF010000036.1:0-66237 GCF_040913205.1 Bacteroides sp. MSSM.1001136sp1_RTP21357st2_D2_RTP21359_211015
TTGACAAACTTTTCAAAGAACTCATTTTATTTACTGCCAGAGCCGCTTAGGCGTGGCGAATTTTTAACGAACTATTGGAAATAAATCTCCTGATTTTTTATCCTCACATATAAGTTTTTCCGTAAAAGCGGTTTTGTCCGTCGGCACACCATCGCCCAAAGAGATTTTGGACGAACGTATGCCGACTACCGCATAAGCGGAGAAAAGGGCTTTGCCTCACGCCTAAACAGAAGTTTAGACTGATGATGCAAGGCCCATTTCTTTTGCGCTTATGCCAGAGAGGTGCTTTTACGGATTTCTGACTGTTTTTCTTTTTCGCTGTCCATTTGAGCCGGAAGCGGAAAGCCGTGCAAGACCGCCCGCTCCATGAATGGAACAAGCCGTCACCCACGGCAGGCAAACCTGAAAGAATGATTTTATATGTCCGACCGGACACGTCCTGCCGGACATATAAAACCATACTTTCCACACGGTGGTTTGCCCGGTTCCACGCTTCCGGCTGTTTCCCTTTTTCTTTTGTGGACTTCTTTTTTACGGATTTCTCTTTTGAAGTTTTCCTGTCCAATCTGCCTCCACTTCCGTTTACCTCCATTTCCGCGCCTTTCAGTGAGCCGCATCAGGCAGTCATTTCCGTTCTGGGCGCAAAGGTAATTCCGGGATTGGACGGGAAAGCAAGGTCAAGCCTCCTGTTTTCTGCGGAAATCTCCAGCCCTGCGGGTAGTATTTCCGCGAAAAACCTTGCATTCCCTAATCCCTACCTTTTTAAGCACCCGAAACGAAAACGACCGATGCGACAGAAAGACGCATTAAAAAAAATGTCGGATAAACGAGAGGCAGATAAGATAGTTTGAAACTCAACTCCCTCAGCTCTTGAATCCGCATTAAAAACAAAAAATCAAAAACAAAACGGATATGGAAACAACAATGGCAACAAAATTCGTGGCTTGGGAAGTGCCGACATTGGAAACACTGAAAGGCAGTAAGGCTTACATCCTTCGTGAGAAACTGAACAACGGAGGACAGATGAACCGAGAGGAAAAGGATTGGCTCACCGAAAACGTGAACAGTAACACCTATTTCAAGAGCGCAGTCCCCTTGCAAGGCTGGAGGTTTGACTTCTCCGATGTTCTCCGCACGTTCCTCGTATGCCAATACGGACGTTGGACGGAATACAAGGCAACGGACAAGACCGGACTTCGCAGATACCTATACGGCAGGATAGACAACATTGTGGAACTTGAAAAATGATACGGCTATGACGGCAACGGCAAATTTCAGACAAGTGGCGCAATACATAGGACTTGCGATATGCGGTTTAATCGTGCGCACCGCCTTCGGGATATTGGACATCCTTTGGGGCATCATCACGGAGATAATAAACGGAGTGTTCCGAGTGGCGATAGGCGTAATCGTGGCTATCCTTTCCACAATCGCCTTCTTCGGCTTCATCCTTTGGTTATTCACCCTTTAACCCCTACCGAAATGGCAAAGAGAAGCAGCAAGACGGCAGCACAGCAGTGCAGATACTACGAGGTGGACAACATCTTCGTGTACATGGTGGAAACGTATATCAACGGAAACATATCCGTGTTCCGTGACCTCTACCACGAACTGAACAAGGACGCACGGAGGGATTTTACAGACTTCCTTTTGAGCGAGGTTGAGCCGACCTATTGGAGAGAGATACTGAAACAGACAATCTAAAATGACAGCGATATGAAAACGACAGACCATTTCAAGAGAACGATACAGATGTATTTGGAACAGCGGGCAGCGGAAGATGCGCTCTTTGCCAAGAACTACCGCAACCCAGCCAAGAACATAGACGATTGCGTGACCTACATTCTGAACTATGTGCAGAAAAGTGGTTGCAACGGCTTCACGGACGGAGAGATATACGGACAAGCCGTCCACTACTATGACGAGAACGAGGTAGAGGTGGGCGAACCTATCCAATGCAAGGTAGCCGTGAACCATGTGGTGGAACTCACAGCGGAGGAAAAGGCGGAAGCACGGCAGAACGCTATCCGACAATACCAAGACGAGGAACTCCGCAAGTTGCAGAACCGCAACAAGCCAACAGCGAAGAAAGAAACCAAAGTTGAACCATCACTATTTGACTTCTGATTATGAAACCGAGAACACGCATACAGCAGGAAGTCGCACGTTTGAGCAAGCGACTACCGAGATTGACCGAAGAACAAAGGGCATACGCTTTCCGCCATTGCTTCAAGCATTACGCCATCAAAAGGGCAGACGGCACGAACATCTGCACCGAGTGCGGACATTCGTGGAAAAGCGACCACGACCTTGCAGATACCATTTGCGGATGCACCTGCCCCCGTTGCGGCATGGAGTTGGAAACATTACGCACCCGAAAGAGTGTTTTCAGCGATATGGAGTATTTCTCCATCGTCACCACCTGCAAGCAATACCAAGTGATACGCTTCTTTTCCGTCAAGTCACGATACAAGGCAGGGCAGCCAGCCGAATATTCCATCTTTGAAGTGGTGCAGAGGTGGATTGCCCCCGACGGCAAGACAACGACCGTTGCCCGATTGCGTGGCATGTCCTTGTTCTATTACGACCTATGGAATGAATACAGCGACATGGAGGTACGCAAGAATGGAGAATTTCGGGCATACGACATAAATCCGGTATGCACCTACCCACGACAGCGTTTCATACCCGAAGTGAAACGCAACGGCTTCAAGGGTGATTATCACAACATCCTGCCTTACGACCTTTTCAAAGCCATACTTTCCGACTGCCGAGCCGAAACGCTGTTGAAGGCAGGGCAATATCCCATGTTGCGTTACTATATATACCACTCTTTCAATATCGTAGAGTATTGGGCATCCTTGAAGATATGTATCCGAAATGGCTACACCATTGCCAACGGCTCTATGTGGCGTGACACGATAGACCTCCTGCGTCATTTCGGCAAGGACACGAACAGCCCGAAGTACGTTTGCCCTGCCGACCTCAAAGCCGAACACGACAAGTTGGTGGCGAAGCGTAACCGACAAAGGGAACGTGAGCGGACGGAACAGCAACGGCAAAAGGCGATTGAGGACGAGAAGAACTATCTGAAAGCCAAAGGTATCTTCTTCGGACTTGTGTTCTCCGACAACCTTATCCGTATCAAGGTCATAGAGAGCGTGGAGGAAATGATAGAGGAAGGACGTATGATGCACCATTGCGTGGGTGGCTACCACAATCGGGAAAATTCTCTTATCCTTTCAGCGACCATTGACGGCAGACGCATAGAAACGATAGAGGTATCACTGAAAACTTTGGAGGTGGTGCAGTGCCGTGGCTTATGCAACGAGAACACCGAATACCACGACCGCATTGTAAACCTTGTGAACAGCAACGTGAACCTTATCCGCCAACGGATGGAAGCGGCATAGTATAAACCTATAATATCCAATAGTATGGAAGTAAGAATTGAAAGCATGATTTGTCTGTGGGACGATAAAATCCCCGTGATGTTCCTTGAATTTGTGAACCTCCTCACTCTGGCAACGAGTGAGGAGCAGTTAAGGGCAAGCGTCAAGGGCTTTGCCGAGAAGCACGAACTTGACAGGTTCTTCCTTTACGGCTTCGGCAGCCACCATTTCTACCTGCACCAACGCTACACGAGCGACCCCGAAATGGTGATGCGCAACCGAGTTTTGTCAGTACATTTTTAACAACTCTAAAATCAACGATTATGGCAACACGAATGACTATCAACGGAGTAAGCACCTGCACGGAAGCAGGTATGGAGAAATACGAAAAATTCCAAATGGGTATCGGCAGACGCAAGCGGACACTTGTGCAGTACGACTACCGCCACCCCGCAGACGGAGAATTGTTCTCTTGTGTCAAACCTACGTTGGACGAGTGCCGAACCGCACGTGACAAGTGGCTGACCACGAAAAAGGGAAAGGAGGGAAACTTATGAACGCAGCAGCCTACCAAACGCTGATAGTGAAGTTCAGCGAGCCTATCAAAGTATTGGACGGCATCTTTGACGATGCCGAAGCGTGGGGAGTTGATACCCTAAAAAAGTGGATAGATGACTATGAAAGTAGCAGGTTTACCGCCATTGACAGCCATACGGCAGTCATCACAAGCGAGTACAATATGGAGTGCCTGATGGAATGGTTGAAACGAAACACACCCATTGCCGAGATAACAGAATGTTGAACAAGTTGGCGGTGTCCGCACCGCCAACCTAAAACCAAGAAAAGCATGATAGCAAAGACTATTTTACAGCAGATAGGCGGCAGACGCTTTGCCGCCATGACGGGAAGCAAGGACTTCATAGACATGGGAAACGGCTTGCGTATGAGCCTTGCGAGGAACAAGACAAGCGCAAACCGCCTTGACATCATCTACGATGCAGGATTAGACCTCTACAATATGCGTTTCTACCGCAAGACGTTCAGTAAAAAGACATTCGAGTGCAAGACAAAGGACATTGCAACGCACGATGGCATATACTGCGATATGCTGGAAGAAATGTTCACGATGGTAACGGGACTTTACACCCGATTTTGAGGGGTGGGCGGCAAAAGCCGCCTACTTTCTTTCGTGAGCATGATGGCGAAAAAGAAAGTAGGCAAAGAAACCGCTGTCCCAATCTACGATAATATTCACAAAAACAAGTTTTAATCATGGAAGCAATCAGACAGAACGGAAAAATCATCTTGCACAGCGATGACGGAACAGGCATGAAGATGATTTTCAAAAACCTGACGGGAAAGAATTTTCAAGGTCGGGAGTATGCGGAGTATATCCGTCATATCGCAATCGGAAGCATGGGATTTTCACCCGGCATCATCGAACATTGCAGGGACGGTGAGGTAATCGACATGGGAACAATACCGAATGTATGAAATGAAAGCGGAAAATCCGATGAAGCAGGCAGCTTCATCGGATTTTCTTTTGTCAGGCACTTGCCATATCACGGAACATACAGCAGCGCAAATTCTGCCTTTCTCCGTTTGAGCAGCATGGCGTGCCGTTTACCTTTGTAGTTGCAGAAAGCGATATATTCCCGATAAATGTTCCGGTCGCCCGCCTCCAACTTTCGGATCAGCGTGCTTTTGGGTATCTTCCCGCTCCCCAAAAGCCGGTATGGACCGACATTGTAGGCGAGTGTGGCAAGTAGCAGACTGTCACGCCCAAACTTGCGGAACATGGCGCAGAACTTCCGCAAGTCTTTCCGCAGAAGCGCGTCCGCCTGCCGCTTCGTCATGGTGCGTGCCGAATACCTTTCCCCCGGCTGCACCTGATGCCCCCAGCCCACATATGGGTGGTGCTTTTCCGAGTGCCAGCCCTCAAAATATTTCGTGCAGCGCACAGCCCTCTCGAAAAGTGGCAGTCGGTAGATTGCCACCTGCCCGTCCGTCCCCTTCTGACGGCTGTCCCGTGCGGACACGGAGCAGACCGCCAGCAGCGAACAGAGGATAGCCATGAATACACGCATCATCTTGGCAGAGGTTTGAAATTGCCCATAGGGATGACGGTCTGAATGTCGTCCTTACCGTTCCGATTATTGAAGTCAAATTCCAATTCATAGGAATTTTTGAAATTGTCCTCCACCACCACGATGAAGTTGTGCGCCTCGTCGCCCTCTGCCGTGTAGTACAGCCGGAACTTCTCGTTTTCGAGCAGGTAGCGGTCGTTGGGCAGGAACGTAATGCCGTTGTCCATTTTCAATGTACCTTCCCCCTCAAACTGGAAATACCGGATGGTATAGAGGGTGTTGGCGAAGTCGCCCGTCTTTTTCAGCTCACAGCGGATTTCCACCGTCTGCCCCTTCGTCACCTTGTTCGGCACGGGCATGGTTTCCACCGTGAAGGGATAGGATTGCTGGATGTCCATGTCGTCGTCACACGACACGAGCGTGAGCGACACGGCGGCGAACAGGCAGAGTGCCAACGCCTTGAAGATGGATTTTCTTCGGTTCTTGTTGTTCAGTATGTTCATTTCAATTTGATTTTTAAGTTATTGTTCATTTCTTTTTTCGTTGTCAGTTGCAGATACTCGTTCAAGTCCTTGCAACCGTCATAGAGGGCTGAACGGTCACAGGCACGTCTGCCATAGCGTTTGCCAAGAACGTCAAGCGTCCTCCGTCCGGCTTCGTCACGGTCAAGGAAACAGTTGATGCGTCCGTAAGCGTCCAGATGCTTCATCGCCTTTTCCACGTTGGAAACGGAGTTCAGCACAAGACTGTCGCCATTGCCGACTATGCCGAGTGTGGCAGCGGAAAGGAAATCCATAAATCCCTCGAACACGCTGCACACGTCGGCAGCGGTATTTTCCAGCTTTTCCAGTGACACATCTTTCGGTGGTATGCAACCCTTGAAATGGCGGCTGCGTACCTCATAGCCGCCAGCCATGTTTGGAAAGCCTATTGCGAAATACCGCTTTCCACGCACGCCATAGTTCAGGCGGAAACAATGGTGGGATGCAACGGCATAAGGTATGCCCCGTTCCGCCAGATAGTCCGTCAGCGGTGAGCGGAGCAACGGGACGGCTTCCACTCCTTCAAAGGCAGGTTCGGCAGGCTTTGGTTGATAGGTCGGAAAAGCCGACCTATCAACCACCATATTTGCGGCTTTCGCTATAAACCTCGCCTGTTCCATAAAATCCACGCTTTGCGCAAACTCTCCGGCAAGCGTAAAGATGTCGCCACCCTTGCCCAAACCGAAGTCGTACCAGAGCTGTTTCGCCACGTTCACGCGGAAAGAGGGTGTGCGCTCACTGCGGTATGGCGCACTATACCACAGCTCGTTGCCGCTTCTGCGGACAGGCTCGTGCCCCAGCCGTGCGAGAAAGTCCGCAAGGGGTATCTGCCTGATGGCATCTATTTCCGTCCGTTCCATGCGGCACGTCAGTTAATGACGAACTTTAGACCGATCCCCCATTGGCAGTGGAACTTCCGGGTGTCGCCACCCCACATGCCCCGTTCCCGAAGGTTGGCGAGCAGGGCGATACGGTCAGCCACGTAGAACTCCACATCGAGCGTCAGCGCACCGCCGTAGATGAAGGCGTCACGGTCATGGAGCGTGGAGCCGTCAGGCAGCACCTTCTCGCCCCAGTTTACCGATTCATACCCGGCGAGAGCCGAAGCACCCGCATAGACGAAGACGATTTTACGCGCGTCGGACAGTATCTTGAAGTAGTAACCGCCCTCTGCCGTGAACTGAGCCACGGGTATCTTTGCGTCCTTGTACGGGTTGTTCTTCAGCAGGTACTCGCCGCCGAACACCCATCTGTTACCTTTCTTCGTATAGGTGGAGAGAGCCGCCCCGAAACTATACCCGCCGTCATTGCCGCCGGGATTGAAGCCGTCCGCCATGTTTGCCCTGACCTCGATGCCCTGCATCTTCGGCAGGCACCGCTGGGCGTTCGCCCGCCCTGTGAACAGGGCAAGCGACGCGATAATCATAAAAAGGTACTTCTTCATAGTCAGCGCACTTGAAGTTCGTTGATGGTATTGGCACGCACCAAGTCCTCGTTCTCAATCACGAAGGACTGGTGGCGACCGCCGTTCTTCTCGTTCAGCTCCACCACGAGGCACTTGCCGTCAGGGATGGTGAACTTTGCCATCGTGAAGACCGTGCGCTCGCTCTTCCTGCCCGGCACGAGCGTGGCGTAGTTCTGCGCGCGGAGCGGCAGGACGATCTGCTCCTGCACGGCGGTACGCTTCGCTACCTTCTTGTCCACGATTTTCCACGTTATGTAGTCCACGTCGAAAGGAATGTTGCTCTGGTTCTTGATTTCCGTGTGGAAATAGAGCAAACCGTTATGCGTGTAGATGCCTTTCAGCAGGTACTGGATGCCGAAACGCTTGCAGCCGATGTGCTTCACCTCGCGCTTGTTCTGCCTGTGGATGGACTTCATGATAAGGCGCACCAACATGGGACTTTCGCTGCCCAGCTCCTTCAGATAGATTTCCTGCGCGTTGTTCGGGCGGTTCACCGCCGAGCCGTCATGGATGAAATCGCACATCTCCACGTTGAGCAACAGCGGTTCGGCGGCGTACTTCACGTTGAAGGTGTAAAAATTTCCGTCTTCCGTGATAACGGACATGTTGGTTTCGTTCGGGAAGTCCCTCACGGTAGCCTTCACGCGGATGACGTTCTCGGCTCCGTCGGCTTTGCCCGCAATCAGGTCGGGCGAGCCTAAATCGACATAGCGCACTTCCGCCGGGAAGATGACATGCACGGTCTTGTCGTAGGTCACTTCCAGACCGTGAGGTGGTATCATGCGGTCAAATCCCAGCTTTCTTGTCAGCCCGTGGTACAGGTCGCCGTCCGCCTCCTTCTGCGGATAGACCTCCTTTGTCAAGGTCGGCTGTTCTGTCGTCGGTTGTTCTACACTGCCGTTGTCCGTTCCAACGGTCACGTTCTCCTGCGCGTTGGCAGTAGCGATGCCCATAGCGAGGGCAAACATGATGATTACTTTTCTCATTTTACTTTGGATTTTAGTGGTAAATTAAACATTGGTTGTTGTTACTTTTTCTGTATTCTGTTTTCAGTCTTTCTCCTGATAGAGCATGACCCTGTACCCGGCTTTCAGATGCACTTTCACCGTGCGCATCTTCTTGGCGATATACTGGCTCGTGCCTTGTATCAGCCCCTTGCCCAAGTCGGAGGCAAGCTGCGCCCCTGCATTGGTGGAGATATTGATGCTGCTGCCCAGCGAGCCGCCCATGTTGGCAGCTACCTCACGGACAGCGCTCATTTCCATCGAATTGGGGATGAAGATGCCGGGCTGCCCATCCGTGTCATACACCGCCAGTTCCACCGGGATGATCGTACCTGCGTACTCCAGCGAAGTAATTTCAATATCAAGCCGTTCGCCCTGAATCTTTGCCGTGCCGACCACCACCGCATTGCGGGGAATAATTTTGTCAGCCACCGCCATCGGCTCCAGCAGCCGTAATCTTACCGCCTGCCCGTCGGTCACGCTTTGCGCCCCATAGACGCACGCCGATATGGTGTTCCTGTCCGATACGGTCGTGACGCCCACCGCCGTGTTGAAACTGCGGTTACGCTCCTGCGAGAAGGAGGCGACAAATTCGGCGTTGCTCATCGGTTGTCCAAGCGAGGACACCACCTGATGCACTACCTGCCTGATGGGTTTCGCCGTGTTCTTTCCGGCTTTCTGCACGGGGTAAGGCTCAGCCGCCTGCACCGGTTCCAGCTTGCCGCCGTTCTGACCGCCCATGTACTTTGCCGCCAGCTCGTAGGACTTCTCCATAAGTGCCACTTGGTCATCCATAGCGGACGCCTTGCCCTTCTCGCTTTCAAGTTCCGATTCCAGCGAGGCGATACGCTCCAGCAGTTCGTCCATTTCCGCGTTGTCGTTCTTCGGCTGTTCGTAGAAGTTGCCGAGCGTGGCATTGAGGTTGCGGTAGGCGGCTGCGGAGGATTGGATGGTCTTCGGGGCAGGGTTCACCGCCTCTTGCGTGCCGCCGGGATTGGCAAGGTCGAAGTCCCTGCCGCCGTCCGTTTCCGTCACCTCGCTGTCGAACATATCGCCCAACTGCTGCATGGCGCGGTCACGGTTCTCCTGCCGTTCCTCCATCGCCCCCTGCTCGTAGGCTTTCGCCTTGTCACCGATAATCCGGCGGTTCTCCTTGTCAGCGTCGGGCATTTCGATGTTGTAGCCGCCCGTTCCCGGCTCCTGCTCCTTGCCGGAGGACGGTGCGAATATCAGCCACATCGCACCGAGGAATACCAGCACCATAGCGGGCAGCACTATCATCTTCTGACGTTTCAGCCGTTGGGCTTCGGTCAGCGGCTTGCGCACCTTCTTCGGTTTCCCGTTGTCGGGAGCCGCCTTGTTTTCGTTTTTAGGTTCATTCTTCGTCTGTTCCATACATATTATTATAATAATGTGTAAAATTGTCACTCACTTCAGGCTTCAAGGACAGTTCCACCTGTCCGGCATGGTCTGTCACCATACGGCTGCCGTCATTCCTGCCGATGTCATGGACGGCTTTGCCGAAGGTGTAGAGGGCAAGCGCGGCGAAGGCAGCGAGCATTGCCAGCACGATGCGCCTGCGTGTCTTCGGCGGCAAGCCGTCCAGATACCCTTTGAGCCTTGCCACCAGCATTTTCTTTTTGTCGTGGAGCTTCCGGTACGCGCTCCAAAATGATTTCCTGATTTTCTTCATACTTGTTACCTTTTGATTGTCTGTAAATCCTTGTTCTCGATGATGGTGAAACCCTCGATGGTGAACCCGTTGGGGTTATCGTCCGAACGGGACGAGTTCAAGAGGCGGCATGTGGTCACGAGGCTGCGCTCGGTGACGTTGCTCTGCCGGATGATCTTCTGCGTGGCGTAGGTCACGGCACGGTAAGGATAGCCGTTGAAGTCGCACACCACGCTGTCCACCTTCAGCACTTGGTTGATGTTCCCGGCGATGATGCGGTTGTAGTACCCCTTCTCGGCGAAGTCCGAATAGTAGTTGTACACGCTCCTGTCCGCTAATAGCAGGGCACGCTTCACGTTATGTTCTATCGCGCTCTTTTCGGGCGAGAGCGTGAAGAAAAGCTCGTGGAAGCGGCGCACATGCTCCCTTGCCTCTGCCGGACGGTTCTGCGACAGGTCCTGCGAGAGTGCCAGCATCAGCGACTTGCCGTTGTCCAGCACATAGATCTTCTCACGTTGCCGCTCCGCGAAGCGGTAGGAACTCCACACGCTCCATACCGTTATCACGGCGCACAGCGAGAGGAAGACGATACCGAACAGGCGTATCTGCCTGAACGATGATTCGATGTTTTTGAGTGACTTAAATTCCATTGTTGTTTATTCATTTTTAATTGTCAGTTGATTATTTCAGCAGCTTCCCGGCACGTCCGACCATGTTGCCTGCGGCTGCACCCGCCACGCTGCCCGCCATGCTTCCGGCTCGTCCTGCCGTCTGGTTCACGTTGCGACCGTAGCTTCCCATGCCACCGGCTTGGATGATCCAGCCCGCAACGGTGGGTATCGTGAAGTAGCCGATGATGCCGATTATCATGAAGACGATGTACACCCCGTCGCTGGAATCCAGCGAGAAGGTGGGGTCGGTCTGCATACGCTCGATGTCGCTCTGGAGCATCAACACCTGAATCTTGGCGAGTATCGTGCTGAATATGTCCGACACGGGAAGCCACAGATAGACCTGTATGTAGCGGCAGAACCACTGCGTGAGCGTGCTTTGGAAGCCGTCCCACACCGAGATGGCGAAGGCTATCGGACCGAGTATCGCCAGCACCACGAGGAAGAAGGTGCGGATGGTGTCTATCACGAGGGCGGCGGCTTGGAACATCAGTTCCAGTATCTCGCGGAAGAAGTCGCGGATGCCTTTCTTTATTTCGTACATCTTCCGGTCGAGGTACATTTTCGCCATCGTCACCATGTCGGCGGGCGACCAGCCCAGTTCCTCCAGCTGCTTGTCGTACTCCTCGTTTGACACGAGGTAGGCGGTTTCGGGGTTGCGCACCATCGCCTCGTATTCCAGTCTGTCCTTCTGCTCACGGTACCGGTTCATGTCCAGCGTCTGCGTTTCCAGCAGTTTCGCCGTACCCTGCACGACGGGCGAGAGGACGCTGTTCACCGTGCCAAGCACCACCGTGGGGAAGAACATGATACACAGACCGATGGCGAACGGGCGGAGCAAGGGGAACACGTCTATCGGTTCGGCTCTCGCCAGTGATTGCCATACACGATATGCCACGTAGAACAGCGCGCCCAGCCCGGCGATGCCTTTTGCCACGCCCGCCATGTCACCGCACAGGGGCATCATCTGCCCGTAGAGCGAGCGCAGGATCTGATGAAGGTTGTCGAACTCCATAGGCTACCAGTATCTTTCGTCCATACTGCCGTACAGCCCCATGATGCGGTCGAGGTCGTTCCTCTTCTTTGCCCGCAGGTAGCTCACGCCGATGTTCTTGTTGGTGTAATAGCTCACGAGGTTGCGGTAACGCTTCATCTTGGAATGGCAGCGTTCCACCACGTCCATGCGCTCCTTGTCCGTCATGGAGAGCGTGGTGATGTTCACCACATTTTTCAACTCCGTCAGCACGTCGTTACTCTCCTCCAAGAGCTTCGTGTAGCCGAAGGCGATGGCTCCCAACTCCTCCACCGTGAAGCTGTCGTCGCGCAGCATCTTCTGGAAGCTGGTCACGTAGATGTCGGTGATGTCGCCCACCATCAGGATGGTCTGCTGCACCTTGCGGGCGTCCTTGACCAGATTGTTCACGGATTTGAGGGCGTCGTAATACTTCTTGCCCTGTTCATAGATTTTCACCGTTTCCTTAAAGTTCTTCACCATATTCTGGGCGGTGGTCGAGGTATGCACCACGTTCTTCGAGGTGTTCACGATGCTCTGCGCGATGTTGGACGGATCTATCACCGCCCACTGTGCGCTTGCCCTGCCGGCTGCAAACAGACACAGGCAGATAATAAGTGTCATTCTTGTTCTCATGTTACTTTGGATTTTAGTGGGTTTCATTATTTATTGTCCGCTTGCCGGATGGTCCGGTTTCGGGGTCACACGCACGTAGTCCCCGTTCGGCGAGAAGGTCAGGACGTCCGTCGCCTCGTTGTAGGACACGTCGATGCGGAAGCCGGTGTTCATGAAAAGGTTGCCGTTCTCCTCCTGCAAGAGGTAGGTTTCCGGCTTCAGTCTGCGGCGGATGCCGCTCCGCTTGAACACCGTCACCTTGTAGGCTTCACCCTCCTTGTAGATAAGCACGTCGGGCTTCCCCTCCACGCTCTCCCAGTTCCCGCAAAGCAGGTCGCGGCGGTTGTCCACGGTTTCGCAGGATTGCAGCACCATGACCGCCAGCCCGATCAGACACTTGCTGACTTGCAGCATTTTCGTTCTTGATATACTCATACGCATTTTCTGTTTTTAGTTGATGAATCTGTTTTACTTATTGCCTATTCCTTGTTTCTCCGTCTTTCGGCAAGCTGCCGGATGGCGGCTTCGATGTCGCCGCCCAGCTTTTCCGCCAGACGGTAAACCTCCACCTTCTCCGTTTCTTCGGTGGTGTACGCCAGATATTCCTCCGCGCTCACTTCGGTGGCATAGACAGCCGACTGCGTGCCGCCCAGTCCGATCCACACTTCCTTGTAATTGCGGTTCGGGTTGATTGCCATGTTGATGGAGAGTATCTGCGACTTCTCCTTCTCCGTCAGACCTAAAAGGGACTGTATGGCATCAAACTTGTTCATATATTTCCTTTGGTCGAGGAGTATCTTGCAGTCGGAGTTGTTGATGATGCTCTCCTTGACCACGGGCGAGGAAATGATGTCGTCCACCTCCTGCGTCACCACGATCGCCTCGCCGAAATACTTGCGCACGGTCTTGTACATATAGCGCAGGTACTCAGCCATGTTCGCTGAAGAGAGAGCCTTCCAAGCCTCTTCCACTATCAGCAATTTACGCACGCCTTTCAGACGGCGCATCTTGTTAATGAAGGCTTCCATGATGATTATGGTCACCACCGGGAAAAGCTCGCGATTTTCCTTAATACTGTCAATCTCGAAGACGATGAACCGCTTGCCGAGCAGGTCGATGTTCTCCGTGGAGTTGAGCAGGAAGTCGTAGCGTCCGCCCCGGTAATACTGCCGCATGGTGGTAAGCATGTTGTCAATGTTGAAGTCGGACTTCTCCACCTTGATGTCACGCTGTGCCAGCTCGCGGCGGTAGTCGTCGCGCATGTACTCGTAGAAGGTGTTGAACGAGGGGACGATGCTCCGGTCAGCCCTGATGCGTTCGATGTAGGCGTTCACCGCGCTGCCCAGCTCGCCGCTCTCGGTCTTCGTCACCTTGTCGTCCTCCGACTTCCAGAGCGTCAGCAGCAGCGTCTTGATGCTGTCCTTCTTCTCCACGTCGTACACGTAGTCGTCGGTGTAGAACGGGTTGAACGAAATCGGTTTCTCCTCCGTATAGGTGAAATACACGCCGTCCGCGCCGTTTGTCTTGCGCCGTATCATTTCGTACAAGCCCTGATAGGAGTTTCCCGTGTCCACCAGCACCACGTGCGCGCCCTGTTCCCAATACTGCCTCACGAGGTGGTTCATGAAGAACGACTTGCCCGAACCGCTCGGTCCCAGCACGAACTTGTTGCGGTTGGTGGTGATGCCGCGCTTCATCGGCAGGTCGCTGATGTCGAGGTGCAGGGGCTTTCCCGTGAGCCTGTCCACCATCTTGATGCCGAAGGGCGAGAGCGAGCTGCGGTAGTTGGTTTCCTCCGTAAAGAGGCATACCGCCTGCTCGATGAACGTATGGAAACTTTCCTCGGCAGGAAAGTCCGCCGCGTTGCCGGGCATCGCCGCCCAGTAGAGCGTCGGGCAGTCGATGGTGTTGTGGCGCGGCACGCACTCCATGCTTGCCAGCTGGCTGCCCACGTCGTTCTTTATGTGCTTCAGCTCCTCCGCGTCGTCGCTCCACGCCATGACGTTGAAGTGCGCCCGTACCGAGGTCAGCCCGTAGGAATGGGCTTCGTTCAGGTACTGGTCTATCCATTCGCGGTTGATGCTGTTGCTCCGGCTGTATCGGGATAGCGACTGCATGTTCCTCGCGGACTTCTCGAACTTCTGCAAATTTTCCTCGCTGTTGTCGATAATCACATACTGGTTGTAGATGTGGTTGCAGGAGAGCAGCAGCCCCACCGGGGAGGCGAAGGAGAGGCGGCAGTCGCTTCTGTCCGTGGAGAGTTTCTCGTAGCGGATGTCGGTAGCCACCTTTCCGGGCATGTCCTCCGCGTCGGAGAGGGTGTGCAGGCACAGGCGGTTGTCGCCGATGCGCATTTCCCTTGCCGAGAGGTCGATGTCCTGCAAGGTCGCATTCCCTTCGGGCATAAGCGAGAAGTAACGCTCTATCAGCCCGGCGGACTTCTCCGTGCCGACAATCTCGTCGGTGGAGAGCCGGCGCAGCCTGACAAAGCCGCTGTCGTTCATGATGCGCTCGAACTGTTCGGCGGCCTCCATAAATTTCCCGACGGTTTCCTTGTCCAGTTCCTTCGGGATGATATGCCCCCGGCACAGCGTGCTGAAGTTGCTCTGCATCCGGTTGCGCTCCTTCGTCGTCTTGGTCAGGTAGAGGTAGCAGGTGTGCTTCAGGTACGGACGCTCGTTGAAGTGACGCTCGTTGGAGCGGCTCAGGAAGCTCATGTCCTCCTTTTGCAGTTCCGGCTTGTAGCGTTCCTTGATGAACCAGTCCTGCTTGTGGACGACGCAGAAGTCCGGCAGCACCTTGATAGCCTTGCACCAGCAGCCGTGTATCGCCTCGTACTCCGCGCCCGTCACGGTGTAAAGCTCCGGCAGCTCCACCTCGAAAGCCACCGTGATGTCGGCGTCTTTGGAGATGATGCAGCCATGCTCCACCGCTAATAGCGGGAACCTGTTTTCCAGTGTCGTCATTTTGGATGTATTTCTCATGTCGTTTCTTCCTTTCGTTGCCGTTTGAATAATCGGGTGATCCGCCGCCGGTTGATAAGGTATCGGGGATGGTTCCGTGCCGCTCCCAGCTTCATAAGCCCGTGTTCGCCGTACCGTGCGTTCAGCGCGAAGGTCTGCCATACGAGGACGGAGGACGATGCCGCGCCGAAGCCGATACATACCCACTGGTCGATGCCGACCATGTAGAGGATGACGAACAGGATGAAGAGAGCCAGCAGACCTCCGCAGAAAATGAAGAGGTATTGTGCCTTCAGACCCTTGAACTCGACCGGACGGCCGATACCCTTGTTTATCGGGTATTCAGCCATACATTGTTTATTAAAGGAAGAATGAACGCAGGATAGTCGCGGCGACAATCAGGAAAATGCACGCTCCGAACCAGCTTGCGGCGGTCTTCGAGGTGTCGGGGTCGCCGGACGAGAATTTTCCGTACACTTTTACGCCTCCGATAAGACCGATTACAGCACCGACGGCGTAAATCAGTTTCACTCCCGGATCGAAATAGGAACTCACCATAGAGGTGGCTTCGTTGATGCCCGCCATGCCGTTTCCCTGCGCGAAGGCGGAGGCGGTTGCGGCAACCAGAAGTGCCGCAGAGATGATGGACTTTTGTCTGATGTTCTTGTTCATAAACTGTTCTTGTTTTGTGCCGTCCAAAGGGTGGATGGTCCTTTTTCGGGCGGTTGATACTTGATTACTTTACTTTGGTTTAGTGGATTCTCCCTTTGTTTCCACGGACTTGGGAGGGTCCGTTGCGGACGGGCCGTACCTTGTACCGCCGTGCCGCGTGGTGTGATGTTGTCTTACGTTTTCATTTTTTCTATCGTCTTTCGTTACACATACTTCCGGATGTCGAAATCCTCGATATTGTCGGGGACGGTAAATTCCTTGTCCGGTTTCTTCAGCCGGATTTCAATAAGCCCCTTGATGCGGATGCTCAGTTCTGTCGAGCCTGCCATCAGTTTCTCGTACAGTTCCGTCCCTTCCATGTCGGTGAAGACCTTTGCTGCCCGGTCCTGTTCCGCCGTTGTCGCCTGCGGATTCTTGGCGGTCTTGACGGCATCGTCTATCTCGTCGAAGCTGTTGCCTGAAGCCCGTGGCAGATCCGGACCATTCTCTTCCGGTTCGTCCTCTCCGAACTCCAGTTCCGAAGGCTGCATGCTCGTGAAGGTTTCGTCGAGCTTCTCTTCCGGGACTTGTGCCGGACGGTACACGGCTTCCGCGTTTCCGTCGTCAAAAGTAGCGTCTTCTTCCGCCAGCCCAATGCCTTTTTCCGAAGTGGCAGCTTCTTGCGCCGGTATGGCAGCGGTTGTCCGGGTCGATGCCATCCTGAAACGGCTCTTGCCGATGATGTCCGGTTTTTCTGCGGGTGGTGTTTCCCGTACTGTTTCCTGCTTTACCGTCGTGCCGCCCAACGACCTCCACAGTCCGGCAATGCCTCTAAGGAAGCGGACGAGCTTCGTTTCCATGATGCGGTCGTAGAGCAGCAGGAACAGGAACCACAGGTTACAGCCCACCGATACAGTCAGGAGAATCATCGTCATGCTCATAGCTCTACTTTGGGGACTGAGTCCAACATACGGTTGATTTCGGCACGGTGTGTCTGGAAATGTTCGTTAAGCACATTGTCCAGATAGTCGGCGATGGTCAGATTTCCTTTACCTAATAAATAGGTGATTTCGGTTATCACGCTGTGGTTTGCCAAACTGATGTACACTTGCTTTCCCTCTCTCGCCTTGATGCCTGATTTTTTCAGGAAGGTGCGATAGTCATTCTTTTTTCTTTTCATGTCTGTTTCTTTTTGACGGTTAAAATACTGAATTGTAATTCCGGGCGTAAAGGCTCTTTATCGCCTCCTCGCACTGGTTGAAGTGGTGCGTAAGCACATGGTCGATGTAGGCGGACAGCGACAGCCGGTCATGCCCGATCACACGGGTGATGCGCATGATACGGTCGTGGTACTCCGGGCGCACATACGCCATCTTCCCCTCCCGCGCCTTCACTTCGGGTTCACGGATGAAAAGCCGTTCATAGTCCTTTTCGCCGCATTTGCCGCCTACCGGCACGGGCGACAGGATTTCCACACTCGCCTGCACTTGGGCAAGCATACTTCCGCCGTCATGATGCGGATTTCTGTTTTTCTGGTTCTTTTCCTGATTCATATCCATATTCATATTAAGTCTTCACGTTGTTTCCTGTACAGTTCGTTTATTTTCTCCTTGTGCTGTTCCAGATGCTGGCGCAGCACGGTGTCCACGTAGCCGCCTACCGAGATTTCCCGCCCGGCGATGTCGTTAACGATTTTAAGAATCTTGCTGTGTACGTCGCGGCTGATATAGACGCACTGGCGTGTCTTTATCTCGTTGCGGCGCAGGAACAGTCCGGTGTAGTCGTCCTCCTGCCGTTTGCGGCGTCCGCTGTCTTTCAGCGGTTTCTCCTTTGCCGGTGACGGTGCGGACGGCTGTTCCGATTCGGGAACGCTTTCTTCTTCGGGGGCCGGCGCGGGCGGCTCCTGCGCGCGGTACAGGGTTCCGTCCTGCTTGCGCCTGCCGATAGAGGCTATCAACAGTTCCTCGTCGATGCCTTCGGTGTTCACTTTCCTGCTGCCCATGTTCATCGCGGTTTGATGATGCTGACAATCTCTTCCGAGAACTCACGGATGCCGCTCCCTTTCAGCAGGGACGTGTCCATCGGGAAGATGGTCGAGCGGAAAACGCCCTTGCGTTCTTCCGAGAGGTCGCGCCGGAATTTCTTGCTGTCGGGCAGGCGTGTGGACAAGACCGACAGTCCCATTTCGGCAATCACATCTTCATACAGGTCGTACAGCCCGTTCTTCTCCCTGCCGTCCACCATCGTCCAGAACAGGTGAAGACCTTTTGTTTTCGCCTGTCCCGTCGTCATTAGGTTGTCACGGAACATCGCGGCGAATTGCAGGGTGCTTTCCACGACGAAGCGGTCGGCACTCATGGGCGTGAAGATGTAGTCCATCTGAGAGAGCGTCTTGACAACGCCGTCGCTACGGAGCGTGCCCGGCATGTCGAAGAACACGATGTCGGGTTTCACCTCCTCGCTGACGAGCATCCTGTCGGCATCGTCGAGGGCGTCCTGTGAGTTACTCTTGATGACCGGGTAGGCGTTCTTCCTGACCTTGCGGAAGTGGTCGCACGCGAGTGCCTTGAAATAGAGGCTCTCGTCGATAAGTTTCGTTTCACGTTCACGCAGACCGTGGATGCTGTGTTGCGGGTCGTCGCAGTCTATGACGGCGACATTGTAGCCCTTCACGTTGTGGAGGTAGTTGGCGGCAAGAGCCGTGACGGTGGATTTGCCGATGCCTCCCTTTTGTGTTGCGAATGCAACGAAGATTTCATTACTCATGGTTCTATTGCTTTTAATGGTTGATGAATTTTTTTCCTGTTCCTGTACGGAAGCGGTGACGTATATATCCGCGTCCGCGAATCATTATCCGGGCGGTCCGTCACGTATCCGTTTCAACGGTGAAGCCGGGATTCGGATAACCGGTGAATGACGGCATTGCGTCATGAAGTCATTGAATCCGTGAATCACCGCGTTGTTGTAAAACCGGGTATCCGGCAGTGCGGATATTCGGTTTTGCAAATGTCCGCCTAAGCGGTTTGCCGGGTATCTGAAAGTTCCTTTTTCCATATCTTCAAATCGTTCGTTTCTTGAATCATGCTGCAAATAAACAAGTATATTCCGGAACTTGTATCACTTCTCCGGCAAGTGGCAGCATGTTGCGCCGGTTGGCAGCCATTGACCGGGTCAAGCCTCTGTCCGGTACCGCTTTAAGGTCGTAACTTTGCCCCCGAACGGCAGGGTTCGCCGCAGGTGGCGCAGCCCGGAGTTTGAAAGGCATTCCCCCAATCCGTCCCCGACGGATTTTTATGTTCACCTGAACATAGCAAGATGTCTTTTCAGCCGCTCAAAATATTTTGAGCAGCCACGAAAAGCACTTGCCCTTGCAGGGGGCGGGCTTTCCCTCCGAAGTCGGGAAGCCTTTCAGAACTGCGGTGCTGTAATCCGAAGCGGCGGCTTATGCCGTCAATCCGCTAAATCCAAAGTAATATGAAAGAGAAAAGGAAAAGCAAATCAGGGAGAAATCCCAAACTTGATCCGGCGGTGTACCGGTACACCGTCCGTTTCAACGAGGAGGAACACAACCGTTTCCTCGCCATGTTCGGAAAATCGGGTGTCTATGCACGGTCTGTTTTCCTCAAAGCGCACTTCTTCGGGCAACCGTTCAAGGTGCTGAAGGTGGACAAGACGTTGGTGGACTATTACACCAAACTGTCGGATTTTCATGCACAATTCCGTGCCGTGGGTACGAATTACAACCAAGTCGTGAAGGAACTGAGGCTGCATTTTTCAGAGAAAAAGGCGATGGCGTTGCTCTACAAATTAGAGCAACACACCGTCGAACTCGTGAAACTGAGCCGCCGGATTGTGGAACTTTCAAGGGAAATGGAGGCAAAATGGTCGCAAAAATCAGTGTAGGAAGTTCGTTGTACGGCGCGATTGCCTACAACGGGGAGAAGATTAACGAGGCGCAGGGGCGGCTTCTCACCACCAACCGCATCTACAATGACGGTTCGGGAACGGTGGACATAGGCAAGGCGATGGAGGGTTTTCTCACCTTCCTGCCACCGCAGATGAAGATCGAGAAGCCGGTGGTGCATATCTCTCTCAACCCGCACCCGGAGGATGTGCTGACCGATATTGAGTTGCAGAATATCGCCCGCGAGTATCTGGAAAAACTCGGTTTCGGAAACCAGCCTTATCTTGTATTCAAGCACGAGGACATCGACCGCCACCACCTGCACATCGTGACGGTCAACGTGGACGAGAACGGGAAAAGGCTCAACCGGGATTTTCTCTACCGCCGCAGCGACCGTATCCGCAGGGAACTGGAACAGAAGTACGGATTGCATCCGGCAGAACGTAAAAATCAGAGATTGGATAATCCGTTGCGCAAGGTGGCCGCATCGGCAGGTGATGTGAAGAAGCAGGTAGGCAACACCGTGAAGGCTCTGAATGGGCAGTACCGTTTCCAGACGATGGGCGAATACCGTGCGCTCCTTTCCTTATATAATATGACGGTGGAGGAAGCGAGGGGCAACGTGCGCGGACGGGAGTATCACGGGCTGGTCTATTCCGTCACGGACGACAAGGGTAACAAGGTGGGCAACCCGTTCAAATCCTCGCTTTTCGGGAAGTCCGCAGGCTATGAAGCCGTACAGAAGAAGTTTGTCCGTTCCAAATCGGAAATCAAGGATAGGAAACTGGCAGACATGACGAAACGCACCGTCCTTTCCGTGCTGCAAGGCACTTATGACAAGGACAAATTTGTATCCCAACTCAAAGAGAAGGGCATCGACACCGTACTGCGCTACACAGAGGAAGGGCGCATCTATGGGGCTACCTTCATCGACCACCGCACGGGATGCGTGCTGAACGGTTCGCGCATGGGTAAGGAGCTTTCGGCGAATGCCTTGCAGGAACACTTCACCCTGCCATACGCCGGACAACCGCCGATACCGCTATCCATCCCTGTGGATGCTGCGGACAAGGCACACGGGCAGACCGCCTACGACAGTGAAGATATATCGGGCGGTATGGGCTTGCTCACTCCCGAAGGTCCGGCGGTAGATGCCGAGGAAGAGGCTTTCATCCGGGCGATGAAGCGCAAAAAGAAGAAAAAACGCAAGGGCTTGGGTATGTAATCAGAGTATCAACAATTAAAAAATCAATGTATGTCACAACAAGAAGACGATTTGAGGGCATTGGCGAAAATCATGGATTTTCTGCGTGCCGTGAGTATCATTTTAGTGGTCATGAACGTGTACTGGTTCTGCTACGAAGCCATCCGGCTGTGGGGCGTGAACATCGGCGTGGTGGACAAAATCCTTCTGAACTTCGACCGCACGGCGGGGCTGTTCCATTCCATTCTCTACACGAAGCTGTTTTCCGTCCTTTTGCTTGCCTTGTCCTGTCTGGGTACGAAGGGTGTCAAGGGTGAGAAAATCACTTGGGGGAGAATCTGGACAGCATTTGCCGTCGGGTTCGTGCTGTTTTTCCTGAACTGGTGGTTGCTGCCCCTGCCGCTGCCGCTTGAAGCGGTGACGGGACTGTATGTCCTTACCATTGGAACGGGCTATGTCTGCCTGTTGATGGGTGGTCTGTGGATGAGCCGCCTGTTGAAACACAATTTGATGGAGGATGTTTTCAACAACGAGAACGAGAGTTTCATGCAGGAAACGAGGCTTATCGAAAGCGAGTATTCGGTCAATCTGCCGACACGTTTCTATTACAGGAAACGCTGGAACAACGGTTGGATCAATGTAGTTAATCCCTTCCGTGCGTCCATCGTGTTGGGTACGCCGGGCAGCGGCAAGTCCTATGCCGTGGTAAACAATTTTATCAAGCAACAGATTGAAAAGGGCTTTAGTCAATACATCTACGATTTCAAGTATCCCGACCTATCTACTATTGCCTACAACCATTTGCTGAACCACCCGGACGGCTACAAGGTAAAGCCGAAGTTCTATGTGATCAACTTCGACGACCCGCGACGCTCTCATCGGTGCAATCCCATTCACCCGGATTTTATGGAAGATATTACGGATGCCTATGAGAGTGCCTACACAATAATGCTCAACCTCAATAAAACGTGGGTGCAAAAGCAGGGCGACTTCTTCGTGGAGTCACCTATCATTCTGTTTGCCAGTATTATCTGGTATCTCAAAATCTATCAGAACGGGAAGTTTTGCACGTTTCCCCATGCTATCGAGTTTCTGAACCGCCGTTACGAGGATATATTTCCGATACTGACCTCTTATCCGGAGCTGGAGAACTACCTTTCGCCGTTCATGGATGCGTGGCTTGGAGGGGCTGCGGAGCAGCTCATGGGTCAGATAGCGTCGGCAAAAATCCCGCTTTCGAGGATGATTTCACCGCAGCTCTACTGGGTGATGTCAGACAGCGAGTTTACGCTGGACATCAACAATCCCGAAGAGCCGAAAATCCTCTGCGTGGGTAACAATCCCGACCGTCAGAATATCTACGGTGCGGCACTCGGTCTGTATAATTCCCGTATCGTGAAGCTCATCAACAAGAAGGGGATGCTGAAGTCATCGGTCATCATCGACGAGTTGCCCACAATATACTTCAAAGGGTTGGACAATCTTATAGCTACCGCCCGAAGCAACAAGGTTGCCGTGTGTCTGGGCTTTCAGGATTTCAGCCAGTTAGTGCGTGACTACGGGGACAAAGAGGCGAAAGTGGTGATGAACACTGTCGGCAATATTTTCTCCGGTCAGGTGGTGGGGGAAACAGCCAAGACGCTCTCCGAGCGGTTCGGTAAGGTGTTGCAGAAACGGCAGTCCATCTCCATCAACCGGCAGGATGTTTCCACCTCCATCAACACGCAGATGGACGCGCTCATTCCACCGAGTAAGATTTCCGGGCTTACGCAGGGAATGTTTGTCGGTTCTGTATCCGACAACTTCAACGAGCGTATCGAGCAGAAGATTTTTCATTGCGAGATTGTGGTGGATGCCGAAAAGGTGAAACGGGAAGAAAGTGCCTACAAGAAAATTCCCGTCATTACAAACTTCACGGACGAGGACGGCAACGACCGCATGAAGGAAACGGTGCAGGCGAACTACCGGCGCATCAAGGAAGAGGTGAAGCAGATTGTGCAGGAGGAACTGGAGCGTATCAAAAACGATCCGGTGCTGTGTAAACTGCTACCAGATAATGAGACTGTCTAACAAGTCCCCAAAATTGAAAATTATCCCTATCGAAGTTTGAAGTGACCCCCAAAAGTTGGATACAATTTTTTTGGGGGGCACTTCAGTTCTGACGGGTAAAATCGTAAAATTCGGACTTGTTAGACAAATACTTACGCGGTTTCAACCTCAGGTACTGAATCTATCGAATTGACAAATTTAACCAATTGCGGATCTGAATCTTTTTGTATGAGGTTTCGGAGACTCTTTTTCAATTCATAAGCATCATCCCCTGCTGTATTTATTAAATCCATATAAAAATCTTTGTTTTGCAGAATCAATGAACGGCATGCCCCATCGGAAATTACAGGTTTCACTATTTTATCAATAACGTCTCCAGCTTGACTTTTCAAATTACCATGCGATCTAAGCCATGTTTCGAAAAATTGAAACTTTATTGCATTGATAGTCTTTTTACCGATGCAGAAATCATTTCTTATATCGGTAACTGTCGATTTAATTTTTCGTTTATCCAATCTTTCAACTATATTCTTGAAACAATTAGGGAAAGGATTCAAACTTTGAGTTCCAGAAGCAATATCCATCAGAATCTTTTTGCCAAATTCAGTCAAGTTATCTGGCAAGGATTTGATTTTAGCCAGTAAATGTTTTATTGCGACAAACCAATAATATGATGTATGTGCTGTTCTTTGGGCGTATAATGTATCAACACTTATTTCAGACAACGCTTCGAACGCTATTTTATTGATATGATCGGTCAGGACATTGCTTATTTTAGTGGTCAAATCGTAAAAAGATGCGTCAGGAATTACATCTTTAATATTGTTCTTAGTGATATACTTATCCAAATCGGTATTCCACTCTGCTAAATGCTCGATAAATACCTCATCCGTTACACCTATTCTGTTCTTAATATCTTCAAATTGGGGCAATATGTCTGAGAGCAATAATTTATAGCCAAGTTTATGATTTACCATGTATTGTAGTGTTTCATTTAATAGCGGTATATTCCATCCCACACTATTTACTAATAAGTCTCCATGATCCACATAATAGTCCATGAGTTCTGCAACATATTTTATATCTCCACCCTCTATTAAGGAAACGGAATGACCATGTGCCAATTGCATGGCGACTAAATCGTAATATCCAGACTCTTTAATGTTTCGGCCATCAGTTTCTAATTCAGAATGCAACTGATTTATGTAGGTTGAATCTAACGTTACAGGTAAAGGTCTTTCTTCGTCAGATGCCAATAAACGATAGGTTGTAAATATAGCCCCTATATTATCTTTATTTACATTCTGTTCATCAATGCAATTCGTGATCGCTTGCAAAAGCGTTGGAAACGTATAGGTAGAATTATCTTTTAACGTTTTTACAATATCTGCATGGTCGAAATTATCGGGTAGTAAGTTTGCCAAATAATTATCGAGCGCCTCCGAATTTGTTGCTACTTGATAATATTTATATGCTTTAGTTGTCGCGTTATCCCGATAGGCAGCATCTGTTGCATTTGCAGCTTGAATATAATCGATAAATGTATTTGGCTTGACTGTTTTTGCTTCAATCAATGACGTAAAATCGCACGCCAACTTATTTTGCGCAATAAACCTGTCTATTGCATCTAACGTTTTGAAATAGTCGCCGCCATTGAAGTCATTGAACCGAACTATCTTCTTATATAATTGAGCAATCACATGGTTTTGGCTTTCCGTGTCTAAATGCAACAGCAGTTCTTGGTATTCGACAGGGAACACCTGCTTCTCTATGGATTCTTTTAATTTCAATTGTGCTATTCTTTGCCATACACGCAGAATAACATCGCTCTTTCGAGTTAATTTATGCAAACAATGTATAATCTTATCGATAAGCGCATTGTCCATACATTGTATAACTTCTTCTAATACAGTGTCAAATTGTTTATTAGTCTCTGCATATTGATTTATGTCGTGGTCTTCTTCTCCGTTGATGCAGCCTTCAATATATTTTTTCAATGGAATTTGTCGAGCATCTTCAACATCGACACCATATACCAAAGCTGCAATTTCGCGTTGTGTTTGCAGATCATTGTTAATTATTGTTTGAATGCCATTCAGATAGTCGCCGGACAATATTTGTTCTACTGGATTTGCCAGAATATCCGTCTTCTTCAAACAGAACAATGCTATGTTTATCATCAAAATTTCGTTACACCACTCTTGTTTAAGAGCGACCATCTCATTGATATATGATATAATTTCCCTAACATTGGCATTAGGATTTACCAATCTGAATATCCGATTTATAGTTTCTTTCGCTTCATTTTCTGTTTCTCCAAATGCTTCAACAAACAGTTTGTTGAATATACTTCGATAGTCGGTAATAACAGGAGGAGCAACACGATAAACAATAGGGAAAGTTTTATTGATAAAATACTTGGTCAGTTGTTTCGTTTGTTCGTCGGTCTCATCTCCGAATGCACAAGCTAAATGTGTTTCATCGAAAGGAATAACAGCCCAAACATTTTCAAAACCGCTATCGGCGAAGAACGTATGGATAGAAGACCATAATTCTTTTACTTTTTCAGCGGGGAGACGATCCATGTTGTCAAAAACAAGGACTAATTTACGTTGTCCTTTTTCCTTGATAAAATCAGAAATGTCTTGCATCCATGTTTTGAACTCGTAAACCGTTGGTTCGTCTTCGCTCAAAGTCTCATAGCAAACGTCCTTTTCGACTTTATCTTGATAAATAGCTAACATATAACTCCATCCATATTTATGATCTTTGCTATATGCCCATTTCCAAACGCACAATGCAATAAGAACTGGCAGTGCAGCTATGATAATAGACAATAAAGAAAACCACCATGTTGTGGGTGTAGGTTTTACTGCATACGCAATAAATGTAAATATCGGAGTTAAAACTGCAACCAAAAATGCCGCAACCATACCATTACTGATAAGGGGATATTTTTCGGTTACGGTCTCCGTTTTACGGGCTAATAAATATTTCAGCTTTTCAGACCATGATACGGTTTTCGTACCTCCACCTTTGACTTTTATTGTTGCATTTCCAGATAGGATACCATCATCAATAAGTTTGCTTGTAAGCAATTCCAATATAGAGCGGCGTTGCAAGTCCTCTTGATGTCCCCATGCGTCATACTCAAAAAAGTAATAGTCGTCTGATAATTCACGTTCCAACATTTTAACCACGTTGGATTTTCCAGATCCCCAAATACCTTCGATGCCGATAATTCGAGGTAAAGTACATTCCTCATCCAATGAATCATTCTGACAAAAATGGCGAGCAATAGTTTTTGCCAACCTTTCTTGCGAACCTCCATCGAATTTGTCAATACCACACGGTTTATTTTGGATAAACCGCGGATATTGCTGTTTGGATTGTAGTTTTGTTTCCATATACGTAATTTATTGATTATACGAACTCCAAATAATTCTCCCGATTTACCACATGAAACTCGGCATAGGGATAGGCTTCTTGGAAGGCTTTCGGTGCGGCCGGCATTTTATTTCCCCACTTGAACTCCAAGGCGGTAAGACTGTCGGCACTCTCCTCAATCAGGTCGATTTCCTGTTTGTCGTAGGTGCGCCAGAAATAGAACTCCCTGTGCAGTCCCTCATTGAAGTTCGCTTTGCGCCGCTCTCCGATGATGTAGTTCTCCCACAGCGCACCGACATCCTGCCGAATGGCCAGCGGTGAGAAAGCCCCGATAATGGCATTGCGAATGCCGTTGTCGTAGAAGTACCACTTGCCAGCTTTTGTAACCTCCTTGCGTAGGTTACGCGAATAAGCCCCCAAACGATAGATAACGAAGACCTTTTCCAATAGGTCGAGGTATTTTTCAACGGTCGTCTTGCTCATGCCGAGTTGTTTACCTAACTCTTCGTAAGAAACTTCGCTGCCCAACTGAAAAGCTATCAATCGCAGTAGATCGCGCATCTTGCTCGAATTTTTTAAGCCGTCAATTGCTAAGATATCTTTAAGCAGGTATGCACCGACAATATCACGTAGGTAGTCTGTTTTACGTTCATAGTTCTCCATCATTACTACTTCGGGATAGGAACCGTAAATCAAGCGCGCTTCGAGGTTCTGGCGGGTTTCAAGTGCCGTTTCCGTCTGTGCGATTTCCCGTTGCGAGAATGGTGTAAGGAGAAATTGCGTACTGCGGCCGACCAACGGTTCACCAGTCTTATTCAGCAAATCGAATGACGAAGAACCACTTGCCAAGACACTTATTCCCGGTATTTCATCAACTATCAACTTCAGAATACTACCGATTTGTGGTATGTTCTGTGCCTCATCAATAGCCAGCAAATCAATACCATCCAATAAATGCCGATAATTGGCTATTGAGCGATTCTCCAATAGTGCTAATGTGTCGTAGTCTTCGCCGTTGAGCATCATCGTCCTACCTGAATAGTTGTCCACAATTTTACGCATCATTACCGTTTTACCAACACGGCGAGCACCAAAAATCAGTACTGCTTTATTGGGCGCGATTCGTGCTGTAATCTTCTCTTGAAGTATTCTATTTACTGTTTCCATACCTTATAAAATATAATGCAAAGATAATCATATTTTTTTAATTGGCGAATTTTACAAAAAAAACGGGCTATTAAATGGCGATTTTTACAACCACAATCTTATGGAAGTTGTTTCATTGTTTTTAGTAATGATATATGTTCATACTATGATGACTCAATAATTTACCAGACATACGTTTCTGAAATTTGTCCTTATAGGAATGAAAAACTCACATATATTGTGCTAATTAATATATAATTAAATGAAAATAAAAAGACAGGATACGAGTATTCCTGTCTTCTCATATGTAATGGATATTTTTTTATTTTCTCATCCGCTCCAACTCCTCATCACGCAACATTCTCTCGTTCAGTTTTTCCTGCATCCTGTCAATGAAATAGGTGCGGCTTTCGTTCTTCCGGCGTTTGATATCAGTGTAGAAGCGGTAGCAGTCTTTAGAATCAACCCCGAATATCTTATAGAGAAGTGGGGCGAGCTGTTTGAGCGGCATATTGCCGTTGTTGATGCAGCCCATCACGTCTATGCCGTAGATAAGTTCCACGAGGTCGATGGCATTGCCCGTCCATTGAAGAAGGCTGGCGGTGGTTTCTGTTGCGTTGTTGGCGGATATTAGTGGTGGCACTTGGGGCGTGGCAAGGAATTTCTGCATCTTTCTTACGAAAGACAGAGCCTTGCTGACGTAGGCGGCAATCTCTCTTTTTTCTTCTGACAGATTACGTACGGGATGGTGCTGCAACTCGATTTCGATGTAGGCAAGCGCGATGACGGTAAGGTTCATGTCCATGCCGCCGTTGCACAGTTCGATCACTTGGGTGGCGAAAGCCGTGTATGCCGTTTCCATATTGCAGTCGCCGGCTTCGTTTATCAGGCGGAAAAAGTCGGTTTCCGCCAGCAAGAAATAATTCATGGTTCTGTCAATTTTGAAAATTACACTTTGTTTTCTGCGTGCGCACATGAATATAATTGGCAAAAAACGCGGCAGAAAATAAAAAATCCAACACTCAATTTTACAAAGTGCTGGATTTCAGAGGTATAAAATTCAGTATTTTTTCACAAGGACAAATTATCTCCGACTTAAATTGTTTGTAATCGGAACATTTATTCTATTCCTGAAAATAGAAATGTATGCTTGCCGCACATTTTGGCTATCTTGCTTTTTTATCAAGGATATAGATAATGCGACATACACCGTTGGGATAGCTTTTCAAAGAGGAAAGCGTCCAGTGTTGCTCTGGCAGAGCCGACTTAAAAAAATGTCGTCCGCTTCCGGATATGAAAGGAACGGTGTATAGTATGATTTCATCCACAGCGTGCATCCGCAGCAGTCCGTTTATATAGTCTGCCGTGTCCGGTGTGGCTTCCGCGAGGTAACGGATGTTTGTGCAGTCTTTTCTCCATTCGTGCAGCATTGAAATGGAATAGTCCGGTGTCACACGGTAAAAGGCTTTCTTCCTGATTTCATCAAGACCGCAACGGTCAAGGCACAAATCCTGATGTGCTTTATCATATAACTCTGAAGAAAGACATCCGTCCATCGTCAGTACGGCGAGAATCTGAACTTTACCCATAATCGTTTCCTTTCGTTAGGCAAGGGTAAAAAAGTAGCGTGCAATTCACACTACCTTCAAGCGATGGCTCTGGTAAAGCCTTTACGGAGAGTACGTGAATGCACGCTATGCGTAAGCATAGCATAAGCATCACGCAATCGTCTCCGTAGTTCCAATTTACCAGATTTTCGCTTGAAACGCCTTGCGGTCTTATCCTATATGTTGGCGGCGAAAAGCTCCTGCCAATCGCCGTTTTTCTCAAATGTTATGCAAAGATAGCCAAATTCAGTGAATTACGGGCTATGATTGCTTGAATTTATATTTAAGTCCATACTCTTCAAGTTTGCTGTATAGTGTTGTCCTGCCTATGCCGAGCAGTTCTGCGGCGACACTCCGGTTGCCGTTTGCCTGTTTCAACGCACGCAATATCCGCTCCTTATCCTCCGCGTCATTGCGCAAGGCGAAGCTGACAGTAGAGGTCGGTTTCGTCACGGCAAGTTCCAGATGCTCTTTCATGACAACACCTTCCTGCGCCTGCAATACAGCACCCATAACTTTCTGCCGAAGTTCCCGCACGTTGCCCGGCCATGCGTGTGTCAGCAACGCTTTACGTGCTTCGGAACTGAACCCGCTCACGCTACACTCCAGCTCTCTGTTTGCCATATCACGGAAGAACTCTGCCAGCGGCATAATGTCTTCTTGACAGTCACGCAACGGAGGAACGGTTATCCCGAAGTCGTGCAGGCGGTACAGAAGATCCTGCCGAAAACGCTTTTCATTCACCGATACCTCCAAATCTTCATTGGTAGCAGCGATGATGCGGACATTGAAATTCCGGTCTGCCTTGTCTCCGACCGGGCGATACCGCCTCTCCTGTATGGCACGGAGCAACATCTGTTGGGTTTCCAACGCGAGGTTTCCTACCTCGTCCAGAAACAACGTGCCGCCTTCCGCCTCATGGAAATATCCTTTCTTGGCATTGTCCGCACCTGTAAATGCACCTTTGACGTGTCCGAAGAAAGCCGACGGTGCAAGCTCTTTGGAGAGTGAACCGCAGTCCACCGCCACAAATGGCTTGCCTGCACGTTTGCTCTTGTCATGCAACAGGTGGGCAATATGCTCCTTGCCCGTGCCGTTCTCACCAAATATCATCACGCTCATATCGGTGGCGGCTACCAGCCTTATGCGGTGCATGATTTTCTGAAAGGCGGAACCTTCACGGGCGAATATAGGCATACGGCGTTGTCCTGCCTGACGTTCTTTCAGTATGGAACGGATCAGGGGGACAAGTTTATCCTCCACAAGCTGTTTGGGAATATAGTCTATCGAGCCGAGTTTCATGCTTTCCACGGCGGTATTAACTTCGGCGTAGTCGGTCATAATGATGAAGGGCTGCATCTTTCCCTCCTTTCGCATCCAGCACAAAAGGTCTATGCCACTGCCGTCAGGCAGACGCAGGTCGGCAACCACGATATCATTATCTGTTGCCTGTTGCAGATGTTTCTTCGCGGTTGAGAGGTGGTAAGCCTTCATATTGCGGTAGCCCTCCCGTGACAGCATATTGCAGACATATTCGCAATACACGATGTTGTCTTCCACCACAATTATTTTTGTCTTATTCATCTTCGTATTTTCTCCTTTCCTCTTCTGCCAACCGTATTATTTCCACTCCCTTATCCAGCACGGCAGTCACGGCATGGCTTAACGCTTCACCATCCGGGAGAGCATCGCCACGAAGCAATCCGTAAAGTACATTCAGCGGTTGGTCGGCACGGAGCACCTCCCACGAACTGCGCAGGTGGTGGATCAGGGAATCCAGCTTTTGCAGGTCTTTTTCTTTTGCTGCATCCCGTACCGCCTGCATTTCCTTTTCTGTTTCAGTTATCAACTTTTCCAGCATGACGGCTTCATTGCCATAGGACAATAAGGCGGAAAAGTCCGGTTTCCCGTCCGGTGTCGCTTTTATGGCACACCTGTCGGAAACCTCCATCAGTTCCGATATGGAGAACGGTTTGAACAGGCATCCGGCAAAGCCTTTTGCCAATAGTTCCCCTTTGTTACAACTGCCCGAAGCGGTTGCCACAACCACCGGGATTGTTGGTGAATTGCCCACGTTGGACGAACGCAACAGTTCCAGCAATTCGAAACCGTTTATATCGGGCATATTCAAGTCTGTCAGCAACAGGCTGTATTCTTTCTGGCGTATCATTTCCATCAGTGCCGCAGCATCGGTGCAAGTGTCGCAGTGTATTCCTTCTTGGGAATACATCTCTTTCAGCATCAGAAGTAATACCTCATCATTGTCAATGGCGACAACATCATGGAATTTATTGTTATGATAAACAGGTGTATTGCTTGTATATCCAAGCTGTTCTTCAGCTTCCTGCATAGAAATTTCAACTGTGAAACGACTGCCTTTCCCTTTCTTGCTGTCTAAACGGATTGTTCCGCCAAGCATCGACACAATATTACGCATTATGGCAAGCCCAAGCCCGAAACCCTCCTTTGCGGCGGCATTTGATAGACGTTCAAACGCACCGAACGCTTGTTTCTGTTCCTCTTCTGTCATGCCTGTACCTGTATCTTCAACGACCAGTGTCAGAACTCCATTATCATATTCAGTAATCAAAGAAACACCGCCTTCTTCTGTGAACTTGACAGCGTTTGACAGCAGGTTATTCCCGATTTGTATTATTCGCTCTTTGTCGGTCAATACAATGGCATCGTGTCCAGTCTTCACGGACAAGGACAGCCCTTTGTTCACGGCAACAGGCATGAACTCCGTTTCAAGTGTGTGCGTGATTGCTGAAATCCGGCAGGGTGACAGACGGGGCTGTTCCTTGCCGTTGTCCAGGCGGAAGAAGTCAAGCAAAGTGTTAAGCATATCCCGCATACGGTCGGAGGATTGCAGTATGTTTTGGATATACTGCCCGGACTTATCCTCACACTGTTCTTTCCGTATCAGTCCGGCATAGCCTGTTATTGCTGTCAGCGGTGTGCGCAGTTCATGGGTGATAGTATGTACCGCCTTCTTCCTTGACGTTATCAGTGCCTCGTTCCGTTGTACGGATTGTTCCAGTTGCCTTATCAAATCAGTTGTCTTGTGCTTGTATTGTTTAATGCTTTTTGCATCACGATGTATGATGATGTAGGAAATTAACAACAATAGAAGAACGAATCCCATTAAACCGCCTACTTGCATAAATGACTTTTCACGCATGGCAACTATTTCGTTTTCCCGGCTTTGCAGTTCGGTTTGTACCTTTTCTTCTATTTGGCAAATCAATTCTTGCAGTTGTCTGTTAAGTTCTGCATTACGAGCTGCAAGGCTGTCGGCTTGTTCCGACAATTGGCGATCCTGCACTTTCTGTTCGCTGATTACGTTTCTATTGACCGAATGAAGGATAGTGGTTGATACTGCTGGAGTTACTTCCTTTTTTTTGCCGAATATGCCTAAGAAACCTTTTCGTTTTGGCTTTTTGGACTGTTCCTGCACACTTTTCTGTACAATAACCGGAATTTGATTGGCTATCTTCTTGTTAATAGATTGTTGTTCATCCATTAACCGGACTATCTGGAACATCTGTCGTTCCTTATCCTCTAAAAGACTGCGCACACTATCGATGCGCTCTGCTGGATAGGTGGCCTTGAAACGGCAGAGCATACTGTCCATTGCCATACGCCGTGCATGGTAATGCTCGATATCTTTATCGTTCCATTCCAGTATTGTTTCACCCAATAGAGAAAATTTTATCATTTGAATATTGATATTGTTTATTTCTTTTCGGAGCTCGTCTATTTTTTTATTGCCAAGTTCTAATGCTTCTATCTCCTGCCATTCATAGAGGCTATTATATGCCATACATCCGATAAGAATGGAGATAAGTATATATCCCAACCGTATTGCCTTATAGAAATTTCCTGACCGCTCCATTATTTTAATGACATTGATTTTTGGAACATGAATAAAAGTTTATCTTTTTCGTTCATGCGGATATTATCAGAATAACCGTCTTTTGTTATTTGATACCCACATGGCTTAACCATAAAAATGCCTAAGCCCTTAGTGTACGAACTTACTTCTGAGGCATAGTCTTTACTTGTATTTAATGGAACTTTCCCTTTAATATGACACCACTCATTATTACAACTGATGTCTTCAATCTCAGACATCAGTTTTTGCAAATCTGTAATAGCTTTGGAACTCGCTACTTGGGGTATCTGCAACTCAAAACAGAGCATCGGTTCGAGAATGTCCACACCTGACTGTTGCAAAGCCAGCCTGAAGACATAAGGGGTCAGCTGTCTGAAATCAGCAGGTGTACTTACCGGGCTATAATACTCGGCTTGAGTAAAAGTTACTTTCAGATCTGTCACTTCCCATCCATGTAAACCAGATTGGCAAGACATACGAATCCCTTCAAAAACGGCATTTTGAAAAGAATGGTTCAGATAACCATAGGAGATGTCACTTTCGATTTGCAACCCTGCCCCTAACGGTAAGGGTTCAAGAGTCAGCCCTATTGTGGCCCAGTAAGGGTTGGGTGGTACTTCGATCTGAATAATCTTATTGACCTTTTTTATAGGTCGTTCTTTGTAGATAGTCTTGATCTCATCAAAATGGACCTTTACGGAAAATCGTTCTTCCAGCAATGTCTGTATGATTTCCTTTTGGGTCAAACCATATAACGAGATTTCCAATTCATCACTATATGAGTTTATGGAAAAGGACAAAGACGGGTCTTCAATCCACAATGTATTCAGAGCGGATATCACCTTGCTTCTCTCTTCGGGCTTATTTGGCCGGACGGAGGATTTGAGAGCGGGATGCTGATGAGATAATCCTTGAATCAAACAAGGTTTAGCACCTAAATAATCTCCGATTCGAAAATCTTCTATATCTTCTACAATCGCGATATCATTGGCACCCACTTCATCAACATTTATCTCTCTGCCCTGATAAATAGTCTTTAGATTTTTAATCTTGATGAATTTTTCCGAATCGTTGATTCTTACAACGTCTCGAAGTCTCAGACTTCCGTCAATTATTTTAAGAAAACTTCTTTTATGCCCTTTGGGGTCATGCTCTATCTTATAGAGATAAGCTGAAAGTCTGTTTGAGACTGATGCCGGAGGAAGTATAAAAGAAGAAATGGCGTCCAACAACTCATTGATACCGATATTGAACATTGCTGATCCATGTAGCACCGGATAGACTTTGGCTTTTGCCACAAGAGCGATTATCGTATTCCAATAATCAGCCGGTGAAATTTCGCTATCCGCCAAATATCGTTCTAATATATCGTCGTCATGGTTGCATACAAATTCTTTGTATTCTTCCTTTATATATGTTTGGGAGCAAACCGGATAAACCGATCCATCGACAACAGTTTGCATAAACAGGACATCTTGCGACAGATTTGTTTTTATATCCATATACAAACGCTCCAAATTCACACCGGCACGGTCAATCTTATTGATAAATATAATTGTCGGGATTTGCAGCTTTTGTAAAGTACTGAACAGCAACTTTGTCTGCGCTTGTATGCCTTCCTTTGCGGATAAGATGAGGACTGCTCCATCAAGCATTTTGAATGTCCGCTCCACTTCCGCAATAAAATCCATGTGTCCCGGAGTGTCAATGATATTGCATTTCACTCCATTCCAGATAATAGATGTCGTAGAAGCCCGGACAGTAATTCCTCTACGTTTCTCTATATCCATAGAGTCCGTTATGGTGTCACCATTATCCACACGGCCGCACTTTTCCGTTGCTCCACTGGCAAACAGCAGATTCTCGGTTACGGAAGTTTTTCCTGCATCAATGTGAGCAAGAATTCCTAAATTTATAATATTCATTTGGATTAAGCAATAATATACTACAGTAGATGCATTGTCGAAACGCACCTTTTAATACCTCCTCGTAGCATATGAGAACTACAGGATTACTAACTCGTATTAATATGTATATTATTACTGCCGCATAACGATTACAAAATTACACAAAAAAATATATCTAACAAAAGTGGGAGGATTTTTTAACTTTTTACCATAGACATTTTATTAGGGAAGCGTAGGTTCAACTGGCAAGTACAAATAAGTAGAAATGTTTGAACAACACCGTTTTAGGAAGTTGAAAAATCAAGTTTCTCTCTCGGTATAGCGTTTATTTTGGCCAATATCTTCTTTAGTTTAGCATTTGTGTATTTCCCATTCGTGTTCTATTTAGCTCCTTATTATGAGTATGTAGCAAGTTACTTATCAAATTCAGCCTCTTTGAGGGTCAAATATGGTTTTGCAAATGGTGACTGACAAGACATAAACAAGGTCAGCAGGAATTTTTTACATAAATGGACATGAATGTATATAACCTAAAATAAGAATAAATTTTAATAAGGGCTGCCCAAAAAGAAAAAAATGCAGTTGCCATCCTATAGATACTTGCAGAAAGGATAAAATTTACTTTTAGACCTTTTGGGATAGCCCTTATTAATACTTCAGATAAAATTCCTTAGGTTATATTTTCAATCCTTTGGACCGGGTTTCCTCCTTGGCATACAGTCCCGGACGCCCGATTATGACATGGTTGGCAACGATACTATCCGCCGGACTGCGTATCTGCGGCGGTGCATTTTCGGGATATTGCGCCTGCCTGTTCCTCACATCTTCCGCTTCCGGCTTGAGCTGTTGCCCTTCATTCTCCTTTTCTGCGACTTCGGGCGTGGGTGGCGCAAGCTCCAGCTGAATTTTTCGGTCAAGGGCGGCAAGTTCGGACTTCAACTGCTTCAGCTCGTCCTCCTTCTTCCACACCTTACCCGCTATCTCCTGTAACTGCGGTATCTCCATCTCCAGCACCTCGTTCTTCGCCTTGTACTGGTCGATGATGGAGGGTATCCTCTCCATCGCGTTGAGGAAGTTGCGGGCGGCGGCCAACGGGTCAGCCATCGCCAGATGCCCGTTGTTGTAGGTGTACTTGTAGTTCCCCTCGACCACGAAGCGGTTGTCGGTGAACTCCAATCCCTCTTTGAGTATCCTTTCGCTCACCACCTTTATCGGAAAACCGTAAAGTTCACCGACCTGCGTGTACAACCCTCCGGTCGTGGCATTCTTGGCTATCTCCTGCAAACGCTTTCCGATGACCTTCTCATCGGCGGAATCCACTCCGTCCACCTTTATTATATTAAGGCGGTTGCCCTCCTTGTCGGTCTGCACCACCGACAGGAAGCGGTTCCAGTCCTCCGTCATGGCATCTATGAAAGCCGTGTTGTTGCGCAACTCGCCGGTCTTTGACTCCAGCTTGAACTCCGAATCACGCTTGCCCTTGTTGAACGACTTGCGTTCCCCTTCGAGCGATGCGATCCGCTTTTCCAGTTTCGCCTTGTCCAACAGGTCGGTATTGCCGGAGAGCAACGCCATGTATTCCGAGAAATTCATGCCCGATTTTTCGTCCATTGCCCCCTCGTCGATGGTACGCGCACCCATCGCACCGCTTTTGAGCTGGCTTATGAAAGTCTGCTTGCAGTGCAGGAGGTTGAACTTGTAGCTGTCCAGTGACTTCTCCACCGCGTAGATGATTACATCCACGTTGTTCCCGGCGAAATGTTTGGCAATCTCATTACCTGCCCTAACTCCGCGTCCGTCACGCTGTTGCAAGTCGGACGGTCGCCACGGCGTATCGAGATGATGGATAGCCACACACCGTTTCTGGGCGTTCACACCCGTTCCGAGCATAGAGGTAGAGCCGAACAGCACACGCACCGTCCCGGCGTTCATGGCGTCTATCACCGCCTTCCGCGCCTTGTCGGTCTTGCACTCCTGAATGAAGCGCACCTCGCTTGGCGGTATACCGTAGTCCTCCGTCAGTTTGCGCTTGATTTCCGAATAGACGTTCCACCCGTCGCCCGGCTGGTATGTCCCCAAATCAGAGAAAACGAACTGCGTGCCTTTCTGGGCGTCGTATTTTTGATAATACTCCGCGATCATCTTGGCACAGTGACTCGCTTTGTTGTCGGGATGATCTTCGTAATTCGGGTCTATCATGCGCATGTCGAGTGCCATTTTCCGGGCATAGTCCGTGGCGATGAGCATCTTCGCCTTTTCTTCCGTTTCCGAAAGCGGCAGCCTGCCCAACAAGGTGGCATCGCCCGTCTTGGCGAACTGCATCAGTTTCTGTATGAAGTCCTCCTGTTCCGGCGTGGGCGGTATATGGTGCAGTATCTCGTTCTTGGCAGGACGGTCAACGCCCACATCCTCCGCCGTGCGGTAGTCCGTGATTTCATTATAGAAGGCGGCAAGCTCCGGCACTTTGATGAAGTAGCGGAAACGCTCCTTCTGGACCACATTGTTCGTCACGTTAAATTCAAAATCCGTCGTCTTCTTGGCAAATATCGCCGCCCAAGCGTCGAAACACCTTATGTCCTGCCGTTCCAGCTCCTTCGGGCGCAGGTACTTGAACAGCAGGTACAATTCAGTCAGTGAGTTGCTGATAGTCGTGCCGGAGAGGAAGGTCGCACCCAAGTCTTTTCCTGTGCGCTCCTGTATGGTGCGTATGGCAAAGAGCATGTTAAGTGCCTTCTGGCTTCCCTCGCTGTTTCCCAATCCCGCCACACGGTCGTGGCGCGTGTTGAAAGTCAGATTCTTGAACTGGTGGCTCTCATCTATGAAGATGTGGTCGATGCCCATCTGCTTGAAATCCACCACGTCGTCCGTGCGTGACTTTATGGCGTGTTCCACCTTCTCCAGCTTCGCTTCAAGGTTGTGCTTGCGCTTCTCCAATCCTTTCAGCATCGCCCGCGACACGTTCTTTCCCTGCTGCCGTAGCACTTCGAGGTTTTCCTCCACCGTGTCAAGCTCTGCTTGCAGGATGCGCTGCTGCAATTCCGGCGACTGCGGTATCTTGCCGAACTGGTCGTGCGACATGATGACGCAATCGTAGTCGTTGTTCTTTATATTATTGAAGAAGCGCACACGGTTGGCGGTCGAAAAGTCCTTCTCCGAAGCGTACAGAATACGTGCGTTGGGATATGCCGCCTGATAGGTGGCTGCAATCTCCGCAACGTTGGCTTTCAGCCCGATAATCATCGGCTTGTGTGCCAAATTCAGACGCTTCATCTCATGCGCGGCGATGCACATTATCAGCGTCTTACCGGTTCCCACCTCGTGGTCGCAAATTCCGCCGCCGTTCTGTTTCAACATCCAGACGCAATCCATCTGTGAGGGATAGACGCTCTTGATACCCCGGCTTGCCAGCCCTTTCAGGTTGAGGTCGGGAAAGGTCTGATGGGAGCCGTCGTAGCGCGGGCGCACGAAACAGTTGAACTTGCGGTTATACATCGTCACAAGCCGCTCCTTGAACTGCGGCGACTGCTCTTCGAGCCATTCGGAGAAGCCGTTTCGTATCTCGTCAATCTTGGCGTTGGCGAGTTGTATTCCCTCGCTGTCGCGCATCTTGATGTCGTTGCCATGCTCGTCCTTGCCGATGGACTTCATCATGTCAGGGCAGGTGTTGTGCAGGGCGTGTTTTAGGAGGTGCATACCGTCATAGTTCCGGTAATACCCCTTCACCAGAAACTCGTCCGTGATTTTCATGGTGCGGTAGCCGCACACCACCGAAAACTCGTCCATGCTTGCGGAATAGGCGATTTTCACCTCCGTGTCGAACAGCCGGCTCATGTAGGCGGCATAGACACCCGTCGGAATCCAGCGTTCCCCGAAATTGAAGTCCAGATCCTCGAAGGCGATGCGCTGCGGCTCGGCATCTTTCAGAGCCTCCAACGCCTGCTTCACCTCCGGCATACGCTCATTTTCGGGATTGTCACCCATCCATGCCTCTATGCGTTCCGCTTTCTCTATGACATTTCCGGCGATGAAACGGTCTTTGATTTCGTAACCGGTCACGAGCGGATTGTAGTAGATGCGCCCTTGCAGGGCAGTGAGCAAATCCTCCGCCGTGCTGTCGGTTATCTCCCGCATATAGTCGAGATTGACCGTACCATATTTGTTGAGCGACGCAGACAGGGCTTCTTCGGGAGAGCCTACGTTGGCATGGCTCTCCACCGCGAAGGAAACAGGATGCTCGAAGATGTCCGCCTTGACGAACTTTCCGTTTTCCATCCGTTCCAGCGAAAGGATGTCGCGCCCGCCCGCATCCATCATCACTAACTTCACGTTCTGCTTGGCGTTGAGGTTGCCGTAGCGCATGACAAACTCATCGTAACAGGTATTCAGATGCTCTCGCCACGGAACATTTGCCTCGCGCCGGAGCGATTCATAACGGTACAGACGCTCGTAGGCGTCACGCAGCGACACATACAACAACGCCTTTTCCTTCTGGTATCCTTTCAGGTCGAGCGGCTGGAATGTCGCCCCGTATGGCGTGATGTCTTTCAGGTAGCCGATGTTATGACGCCCCCGGTCAGCCACCAGCGACCCTTCGCGCAGGTGCATCTCCGGCGTGCGGTGGTAGGCACGCGGAGAAAGGTCCACGACTTCCTCCTTCGGCTTTTCCGCTTCGATGTCGGGGAAAAGGAAAGTCCCCACCGCTTCCGATGGGGTATCTGTAACGGCAGGTGCGGCGACTGCCTCCGGCTGTGTTTCCTCCTGTCGTGGCTGCTCACGGGAAGTTTCCGGCACGGCTTTCACTTCCGTCTTTTCCGCCACTTGTTTCTCGTTATGCTGCCTTGCCAGTTCCCGAAGTTCTTTCCTACGCTCCGGCGTCAAACCCATCATCATTTCATAGAAACCGTTGATGGGAGGATTGGTATCCCAGTCCAGTGTGGCATAGATGTCGTCCGGGTCGGCAGGCTTGGCGGTGTTCTCCGCTTTCACCTCCTTATTCTCCATTGCGGGTTTTGCAGTTGGAGCTGTCGGTGTAACCGTGACTTTCGGTTTGGGCGGAGTGGACTTTGCCGTAACTGCCTTTTTCACCGTCTTTTTCTTTTTGGAGGTTTTCGGTTGGCTGACCTCTTCCGTCATCCCCCAGAGGTCAAGCAGGGTGAGCTGCACGCCTGCGGAATATTGCGGGCGCGGTTCTATCTCCGGCTTTTCATCTGCGGGTTGCGGCTTTTCTGTCGGAGTTTCCACCGTCTGCGCCGAGGATACTGTTTCCAATTTTATGGCAGGACGCTCTACTTTATTTTGAACGGCAACTTTTTCTTCCGTTCCTGCCTGCCGGATTGAACCCGAATACAAGCGCATGGCAAGCCTGTAATGGAAATCCTCGTCGAGCATACGGCGCAAATCCCCGGCGATGCCTGCTGCCTTGCCCTCGTGCAGATAAACCATAGCGGGCTTCCCGTAGGGGTCTGTGTCAAGTTTCGCCATCGTATGCACGATGCGTTCCGGGTGGTGGATGAAATAGGCGTTGTCGGTCAGGGCGGTTTTCGTGTCCGTCTGTATCACGGTCATCAGCCGCTCGTCCTGCGACATTTCCTTCTTGCTGAGGTTCTTTTGCAGGACAATCAGGTCACTGCCCACCTCCGTGCCCGCGTTGTCCGTGAACAGGTTGTTGGGCAGGCGTATCGCGGATACCAGATTGGCCTGACTGAACAGCTCGTTACGCACGGAGGTCTTGGTGCTATTCAATACCCCTTGCGAGGTGATGAACGCCACGATACCGCCGTCACGCACGGCATCCAGTCCTTTGAGAAAGAAATAGTTGTGGATGGTTTTCTGGGCGGAGCGTCTGCCGAAAGAGTCGCTCCGCTGAAACTCCGCGTCGAACACGGCAATGTCACCGAACGGAATGTTGGACACCGCCAAGTCGAAATAATTGTTGAACGGTCTTTCGATTTTCTCAAAACCGCAGGTGCGCATTTTCTGGTCGGGATAGAGATGCCTCAAGATTGTACCCGTGAGCAGATCCTTCTCGAAAGCCATCACATCCGCATTGGGGCTGTGCCGCAGCATGGAATCCACGAACACGCCGACACCTGCCGACGGTTCGAGCATACGGGCGGGGCGGACGCTGTAATCTGCCAGCACGTCCGCGATGGTGTCGGTTATCTCTTTGGGGGTGTAGAAAGCGGTCAGCACGGACGCTTTCAGCGAATCCACAAACCGCTTGTACTCTGTTTCGTCCTTGCTGTTCTCACGGATAAGCCTGTGCAGCTCCACCGTCGGGGCGAACAGTTCGAGGTCGGATTTCGCCCACCGGACGGCATCCGTCAGTTCCTTTGCAGGGTTGAGGATACATTTCAGACCGCCGAAACCGCAGTACCTTTGAAGTATGGCACGCTCTTCGGTTGTCGCTGTCCTATTTTCCCTGTCAAGGATGAATGCCGTCCGTATCGCCTCGATGTTGTCCCGCAGTTTCTGTTTGCGGTTAAACGCCATATTCGTCTAAGTAAAGGACGGTTGCTCCCGTCAGCTCCGTGTAGAGCAGGTCGTAATCGGAAGACAGGGCGAAATTGTCATCCGAGAGGTCATAGACGGAGAACACGTTGCCGACAAGCGGCAGCAGTTTCAGGACAAAGGCTTCACGCTTCTCTTCCGGCACTTCATCGGCAAACTCGTTTTCCACGACTTCGCGGAGGATGGCGTAACGGGAATAATGCAGCCCGCGCAGCAGCGTGTCCATCGCCAGTTCCTGCGCACCATCGGCGGGATAGCCTTCAAGCCGTGCCCTCTCATACGTTTCGGCGGCACGGTCGGCCCGTTCCCGTATGAAAGCGGTGTCGTCAGCCTGTTCAAACTTGTTCGTGCGGAGATAGTCCAGCAGGTACAGACCGTAATAGGAAAAGTCGGTCTGACCCTCGTTTTTCTTCTTGTTGTTCATTACTTTGGATTTAGCGGATTGATAATTAACGGGATAATCGGTTGGAAAAAGGAAGAAAAAGGCACTCGGTATCCCTCCGAGTGCCACCACTAAATCCAAAGTATGAGTGTAATCCGGTATCGAAGAACAATTCATTACTCTGAACAAGTGGCAAAGTTAATACTATTTCTTCCGTCCTGAAAATTTCTTGTCCTTTTTAGCCTCCGGGAACACAAAAGTCGTGTTATATTCCCCGTCAAAGGCGACAACAGCATCGAAACTCTTGCCCTGTTTGCTCTTGAACCCTTTGAGCAGCTTGGTATGCCCTTCGGTGAGCAGGTCTTTGATTTCATCGTCGGACAGGGTGCGTCCCGCTTTCAGCCGGAACACGGGCAGTCCGCACTCCGTGTTGTCGCAGCGTACCACCTTGCCGTAGAACCGCATCCTGCCCGTGCCACACTTGGGACACGCGCAGCCGGAGTCACGGCTGCCGAAGAGCTTGTCGCACGAGATCAGTTCGGAGGTTATCTCACGTGTGTACGCCTCTATCTCCTTGCGGAAGGTGTCGTCGGACAGTTCCCCGCGCTCGATACGCGCCAGCTCCTTTTCCCATTCGCCCGTCATGGCAACATCGGCGATGCGCATCGTCTTGACGACGGAATTGAGGGCAAGTCCTTTTTCGGTGGGAACAAGCGACTTCTTGCAGCGTTCCATGTAACCGCGCTTGAAAAGCGTTTCGATGATGGAGGCGCGTGTGGCGGGAGTACCGATGCCACAGTCCTTCATCGCCTGCCGCAGTGCGTCGTCCTCAATTTCCTTGCCCGCCGTTTCCATTGCCGAGAGCAGGGTGGCTTCGGTATGCAGCGGCTTGGGTTTGGTCTTTCCTTCGGTAATGGACGAGCCTTTCGGTGTCAGCGTGTCGCCTTCCTGCCAGCCGGGGATGGTAATTTCCTCTTTTTCCTCGCCATAGACGGCACGCCATCCGGTTTGCTTCACGACGCTGCCTTTTACGGTAAACTCCACTCCGGCACATTCCGCCGTGACAGTGGTCACATCCTTGACGCATTTCTCAGAGAATGCCTCGACCATGCGCCCGGCAATCATCTGATAGATGGTATTGTCCTCTTTGGAGAGGAAGAGCGGTTTCTCACCCGTGACGAGCAGGGCATGGTGGTCTGTCACCTTGCCGTCGTCCACGCTGCGGCGTGTCGGGGCGGCTTTTGCCCGCACCTTGTCTTTCCATTCGGGCTGTGTGCCGATGAAAGCGAGCAGTTTGGGAATTTCGGCAAACACGTCTTCGGGGATGTAGCGGCTTCCCGTTCTCGGATAGGTTATCAACTTCTTTTCGTAGAGTTTCTGCGCGATTTCAAGCGTCTGTTCCGCCGTGAAGCCGTGCTTGGCGTTGGCTTCTTTCTGGAGCGTGGTCAGGTCGTAGAGCAAGGGAGTTTCCTCCGTCTTCTCCTTGCGCTCGGCTTTCGTGACAGTGGCGCAACCTGCCGCCTTTACCTTATTATATAGTTCCATCGCCGGTTCTTTCTCTTTCCATTTCTCGGAGGATGAGAATTTCACGACTTCGCCGTCGCAACCGTCCGTTGCGATATGGAGCTGCCAGAATGCTTCGGACGTAAAGCGGCGGTTCTCCCAGTAGCGTTCACATACCATAGCCAACGTTGGTGTCTGCACCCGCCCCACGGAATACGTGCCGTGTCCGGCGGCGATGGATAACGCCTGTGTGCCGTTGATGCCCACGAGCCAGTCGGATTCGCTCCGCGCTTTGGCGGCGAGGTAGAGGTTGTCGTATTTGCTGCCGTCTTCGAGTTTCCGCAGTCCCTCGCGGATAGCTTTGTCGGTGAGAGAGCTGATCCACAGGCGCACGAAAGGAGTGGTGCAACCCGTATAGTGGTAGAGGTAGCGGAAGATAAGCTCTCCCTCGCGTCCGGCATCGGTCGCCACGATGATATGTTCGCTTGTGTCGAACAGTCTTTTGATGACTTTTATCTGCGACACCACGCCGCTGTCGGGCTTGTAACCTTTCTCCGTCCTGACCTGACGGGGGACGAGCGTGAATGTGTCGGGAATAATCGGGAGGTTGTCACGGACAAATCCGCGCACGCCGTAGCCGTCGGGCATGGCAAGCTGAACGAGGTGTCCGAATGCCCATGTCACGGCATAACCGCCTCCCTCGAAATATCCTTCCTCTCTCTTTGTCGCGCCCACGATGCGGGCGATTTCACGTGCCACGGAGGGCTTTTCTGCAATGATTGTCTTCATGTCTTCTTCTTTTTTGTTGATACTTTGGATTTTATTTTGGATTCAGTGGCGGACACGGGATTACATTTTCATGCCCTTGCCCGTTTTCTTCTGCGGCTTCTCCTGCTGCTGTTGCTGGCGGGCGTCCTTCGGGTTGGTCTGACCTTTCTGCAACGGCTCTCTCAGATTCTTTGTAGCCTCGTTGGTCTTGCCATCGTTGTTCACCGCCACCTGCGTGCGGCTCTCGTTGGACGGAGCAACCTGCTGTGCATTGTCAGGGTTCGTGTCGTAGCGGTACGGGCGTCCCTTCTCCGGGTTGAACTTGATATACATCGTGGCATGGAAGCCCTGCTTGTCGGTCACGTTCTCCAGCTTCACGGCTTTACCCGCCACATAGTCGGCTTTCTGCTGGTCGGTGAAGCTCACGCCGCTCCATTTGCTGATGGGGCGGATGCTGCCGTCCTCGTTCGTCCACGTGTTGCGGCGTTGCTCCTTCTTGGTCTGTGCGGCATTTTCCCCGCCCTGCGCCTGACTTTTCGATGTGTCGCCTTTGGTTTCCTGTGTCTGTGCGGTACGGGGCGACTTGCCGGTTCCCGGCACGAACTCCACGCCGCGCTGCTCCACGTTCACTTGCAGGGTGGTGACGAACTTTCTGCCGTCGTTGCGCTCGATGAGCTTGTCGCGTACGGGCAGTCCGGCGCGGAGCATGTCCCGCTCCTGCGTGGTGATTTCCGTCTTGCCGATGCGCTCCGGGATGCGCACCCTGCTTGCCGGAATGTCCGTGATTTCATTCGTCTTGCGGTCGATGCTGATGTAGGAGGGGATGATCTCGCCCGTTTCCCTGTCCACAATGTCCACGACCCTACCGAGATTGCCCGTTTCGCGGAGGTTCTTCCGGTCATTGTCGGAGAATTTGTGTTCCTTGTACTCATCCAGCTTCTGCTCCTTGCGGATGAAGTGCGGCACGAGGCTGATGTTTCCCTCACCGTCCTTCTTGAAGGAGAGGCGGGCGTCCAGCTCGAATGATTCGCCGCCGAAGGTCGGTTTGACCTTTACCAAGTCGGACTTGCCATAGTTGAGCATCTTCGTAAGGTCGCCGGACTTTTCAAGGTTGTCCCGCTTTACGCCCCATCTGTCCTCCAGCTCCTGCCAGTTGATTTTACTCTCGTCGATGGGCTGGTAGCCACGTTTGCCCTGCATCTGTTCGGATTTGTCCTGTTGCTGTTCTTTCCGTTGTTCCATGTTCTCCTGTTTTTGAGGTTCTTGTTTCTCTGTCTGTTGTGCTGCCATCTCTTCCTGCACCTTCTTCTCATAGTCGGAGGTGTCCACCTTGTGAGGGGCGAGCAGCTCCTTGTTCGCTTCGGGGTCTTTCAGCAGTTGCTTCATCACCTCTAAGAGATTTTCAGCTTGGTCTGCCGCAATGCGGTAGAAACCGAAGCGGCTGGGTTCCTTGCACTGCCGGAAGAAGTTCTTGAAGAAGTTGTCCAGCACGTCGCCATGTCGGTCGAATTGCAGGAAACTCTGCGCGTTCTCCGCTTTTGCGGGGGTGCGCTTGGGTGTGCCGTCCGCGTTCAGCCCGGCTACCACGCTGATCTCGCCTGTCTTCTCGTCACGGACTACCAGCACGTCCTTTTCGTCTTTTTTCTTTGCCATCTGAAAAATGTTTTAATGGGTTATTTATGAAAGAAATTATGGATACGAGCCTTGTAGAAGGCTATATCTTCCTTTTTGAAGTCCTTGATATGGTTGGAAAGGAATGTCAGCACGTCCTCCTCGCTGTAATAGGTCTTCTTGCCCAGCGTCTTGTAGGGCAATGCGCCTACGCTGCGGTAGCGTTGGAGGGTGCGTTTGCTTATCTGGAGCAACATGCACAAATCCTGATTGTCGAAAAGGCGGATGCTTTCCGTGATAGTGGGCTGTTTCCCCTCAGCCTTCATCGCCAGCAGCAGTTCGTCCTGACGGTCGAGCCGTTCCATCAGCTTCTGCATCCAGCCCTCGAAGTTGTTTCGTGTGAGCAGTTCCATGACCTATGTCCTCCTTCCTTTTGGTTTGCCGCCCGTGCGCAGCGTGTGGTTGTGGAACAGGGTGTCTATTGTCCCTTCCTCGTTCCTTACTGTGTTGTCCTCCAATAGCCGCAGTATCTCGGAAAGGCGGTAGCGGCAGCTTCCGCGTACCACCACATACTCGATACGGTGGTCGGTGCGCATACGCTGCATGGTGCGCTTGCTCACGTTGAGCATCTTCGCCGCCTGTGCCGTGTCAAGCAGCTTGTCTTCGGTTTCCCGCTTCCGTTTCTTCTCGTCCCTTGCCTCGCGGATGTACCCTGCGATGTTCGCAATCTGCGCCATCATCTCCTTGTAGGCGGAACTTTCCATTGTTATCACTTTCATGTTCAGTCCTTTCTTTTTGTTTCTGCGACAAAATTCGGCAATAAACAAAAGGGGCTTTAACAACTCACTACGTGACTCACGTAAGATTTTTGCGGAAGATGGCTCCGTAACCCGGTCAAACGGCGCAACAGGCAGCCTTTCAGCGGAAAACGATACGTCTTGTATGCCGTTTCGTTACCTTTGCGGCAAACTCTAAATGACATGAATATGGAAATAGTATCTATCGAGAAAAAGACTTTCGAGATGATGGTGGCGGCATTCGGCGCACTCTCGGAGAAGGTCGCCGCCCTGAGGCGCAAAAGCGACACGGGGCGCATGGAAAGATGGCTCACGGGCGAGGAGGTCTGCGGGCAGTTGAGAATAAGCCCGCGCACGTTGCAGACGCTGCGTGACAGGCGGCTTATCGGCTACTCGCAGATAAACCGCAGGTTCTATTACAAGCCAGAGGAGGTGAAGCGGCTGATACCGCTTGTCGGCACGCTCTATCCGCACGGCAGATGATTTGATTTATTCACCCACTGAATCCGAAGTTATGATGAACGAGAACAACGATGTTTTTACGATGGAAGACGAGCCGATAGCCTCTGTGGTGCAGGATATGCGCAAAGGCTCGAAATGGCTGTCCGCATTTCTGGAAAGCTACCGTCCTCCGCTGGACGGGGAACGTTACCTGACGGACGGCGAGGTGTCGGAACTGCTCCGTGTGAGCCGGCGCACCTTGCAGGAATACCGCAACAACCGCGTGTTGCCCTTCATACTTTTGGGAGGGAAGGTGCTTTACCCGGAAACGGGGCTGCGCGGGGTACTGGAAGCGAACTACCGCAAGCCGCTGGAGTGAGGCGGTTTCATGAAAAAGTAAACGGGTGACACCTTTTGTGGTGCTACCCGTTTACTTGTCTTATGGGGTATGTGCAATCAGCAATACCCGGCTTTTCCGTTCTGTATGAACATCACGTATGTCTGTCGTTTCTCTTGTGAGAGTGCCTTTCCCACCAGCCATGTGCGGAACAGGTGGGTGTTGTAGGTATTCACCCTGAAAGCGACCGGGATGATGATTTCAAGGGCGTACACGTCCGCGTGCAGCCCGTTTTCAAGCTGCATGTAGCGGCACACCTCGTAGTCGTTCAGCACGTCCGACTTGCGGACGGCTCTGATGGCGGCGTTCACTGCCGGGACGGTCGTATGGAACAATCCGGCTATTTCGGTGGCGGTCATCCACACGTCGTTACCGGTTACGCTGACTGCCTTGTCCTCGATGATGATTGTGTCACGTTTCATGGCTTTTCTTTTTAGATGGTGCAACCTGCAAATTCCTCGACGCCGTTCAATCTTGCGGCAAGGTTCTCCATGTCCTGATTGAGCTTCTCTTTGGTTATCTTTGCGTAAATCTGCGTCGTCTTTATGCTCTTGTGTCCGAGCATGGAGCTGACCGTTTCGATGGGAACACCGTTGGAGAGGAATATCGTCGTGGCTGCCGTGTGGCGGCTCTGATGCCACGTGATATGCTTGGTGATGCCGCAACGCTTGGCGACGGCACGGATACCGGCAAGGCACGTGTTATAATGCGGAACGGGAAATATCCTGCCGTCCCCGCACAGTCCCCGGTATTTGCCGATTATGCGGTTGGCGATGTCGAGCAGGCGGATGTTGGACACCACGCCCGTTTTCTGGCGGTTGATGTTTATCCACTCGTGTTCGTCGAAGTAGGTGCGGATATTCTCTTCCGTAAGGTTGCGCATATCCGCGAACGACAGCCCCGTGAAGGCGCAGAACAGGTAGAGGTCGCGGTACAATTCCTGTTTGGCGTTTTTCAGTTTCCCCTCCATCAGCAGGCGGATCTCATCTTTGGTCAGGAAACTGCGTGTTGTTTCCTCCTTCTTGATTTCATACTCGCGGAACGGGTCGCGCGTCAGCCACTCGTTGTTGATGGCGATGAATACCATCGTCCGTAACGGGCAGACGTACAGCCACACGGTATTGGTGCAGCAGTGCTTGTCCGTGCGCAGGAACATCTCGAAGTCGGAGATGAAAGCCGGGGTAAGCTCTTTTAGGGCGATGTCCTTCACATGGTAGCGGATGTCGAGGAACTCTTGCATGTGCTTGTAAACGGTGCGGTACTTCAGCAGCGTGCCTTTGGCTTTCATGCCTGCCTCCACCTGCTTCTCGTAGTCCTCGTTGTGCTGGCGGAACACCTGCATCAGCGTGTGGTAGCGGTGTTCCAGTCCGAGAAAGGCGTTCTTCACCTTCTCCGCCGTGACGAAGTTGTCACGCTCCATGATTTCCTGATAATGCCTGTTGATGCGTACCCGCATCTTGTCAAGCATACGGTTCGTTTCGAGTGCCGCCGTGCTTCTGCCCGTGACACGTCCACCTTTGGTGTCCCACAGTTTCGGATCGACAGTCAGTTTGCAGCTGAACTGTGTCTGGCTGCCGTCCACCGTGATGCGTCCCATGACGGGAACTGTCCCGTCCTTTTTCACTACCTGACGCTTGAGGTAGTAGATTACTGAAAATGTACTCTTCATTGTCCTTAATTTTTGGGTTTCAAAATTAGTTGGTGAAGAGTCCGGTGTTGGTACGCAAAACGGGGAGGAACGGCGCAATCTTTTTCCGTAACCTGATTTTTCGCATGAGTTATGGATAACTCACTATTCCTTAGAGCCTTGTTTCGCTATTCGTACCCGTTTGTCGCATTTTCGGGCATGGTTACGAACAAGTAACGTAGCGGCGTCAGGATTTGGCTTCGGCAGGGATTGTAATGGCTTCACGGATTATCGCCACTTCAACCAAAACCCTTGTAACTCAATTCTATCACTATATCTTTCCGCATTTCACTTTTTTGTAGTAACTTTGCTCTGCTAATCCTAAACAATGACGCAGAGAAAGATTATACATATCGACATGGATGCCTTCTATGCCTCTGTAGAACAGCGTGATAACCCGGAACTTCGTGGCAAGCCTTTGGCGGTAGGTCATGCAGAAGAGCGGGGAGTCGTGGCTGCTGCCAGCTATGAAGCCCGGCGTTACGGTGTCCGTTCCGCCATGGCTTCGCAAAAGGCGAAGCGTCTTTGTCCCCAACTCATTTTTGTACCTGGCAGGATGGATATTTATAAATCCGTTTCCCGTCAGATACATGAGATTTTCCACGAATATACAGATCTCATCGAACCTCTGTCTCTGGATGAGGCTTTCTTGGATGTCACTGAAAACAAGAAAGATATTTCTCTGGCTGTGGATATAGCAAAGGAAATAAAGCAGAAGATTAGGGAACAACTCAACCTTGTTGCGTCTGCCGGAATTTCTTATAATAAGTTTCTGGCTAAAATAGCTTCGGACTATCGTAAACCGGATGGCTTATGTACCATTCATCCGGAACAAGCCCTTGATTTTATCGCCCGTCTTCCTATCGAATCTTTTTGGGGAGTGGGGCCGGTGACTGCGAAAAAGATGCATCTACTTGGTATTCACAATGGACTTCAATTACGGAAATGCTCTCTTGAAATGCTGACAGCCCATTTCGGAAAAGCCGGCGCGTTGTATTACGAATGTTCACGGGGAATTGACGAACGCCCTGTCGAAGCAATTCGTATCCGTAAATCCATCGGCTGCGAACGTACATTGGAACGTGATATTTCAGCCCATTCATCAGTTATAATCGAATTATATCACGTTGCAGTAGAGCTGATTGAGCGTCTTCAGCGAAAAGACTTCAAAGGGAATACACTTACCTTGAAAATCAAGTTTCATGATTTTAGTCAGATAACCCGAAGTTTGACTCAATCGCAGGAATTAACGACTTTAGACCGAATACTTCCATTGGCAAAGGAACTACTTAAAAGCGTGGAATACGAGCAACATCCAATCCGGCTCATCGGCCTTTCTGTCTCCAATCCAAGAGAGGAAGCCGATGAACAACACGGTGTTTGGGAACAGTTGAGCTTTGAATTTAGCGATTGGGATTGAGGGCGAAGAGGAGGAAGAAATAGAGGGATGAAGAGGAAAGAGTAGGGGATGAAAAAATGGGAATCAACGAATGAAAAAAGGAAGAGAATAGAATGTCAAAACAGAGCCTCTATTTGCACTAAACAGAGCCTCTATTTGAAGTAAACAGAACCTCTATTTTCCCCAAACAGAGCCTCTGTTTTTCCGAAATGAGTCCCCGGTTTCTGTATGACTTAAATCGTTCTTACTATGACTTAAAAGCCTAAAATATAGCAATTATGAGTACTATTTTTGCCGTCTGTACTTTTTTGTCATCAGGTTCGTATGATTTACTCACCTCATTTTTCTTCAGATACACTATCTTTGCAATACTTAAATGAATGAAAATACCATGACTCGAATGAAACATTTGCTTTGTGTTTTTCTGGTAGCAGCTTTGGGGAGTTTCTCTTTCAAGGCAAACGCTTATACCGAACGCAATATGCTGCAAAAAGCGGCTGACGAGACTACGTTGAAAAACGTGTTAATAATGAAACAGGCTTGGGTGCCTTATCCTGCTTATACCGATCGTGCCGCCTGGGATTCCCTGATGGGACCCAACAAACAACGTCTCATCGAAGCCGGCGAAAAACTCCTCGACTATAAGTGGCAACTGATACCTGCCACTGCCTATCTGGAATACGAACGTAGCGGTAACCGTAAAATAATGGAAGTTCCTTATGACGCCAACCGCCAGGCACTTAACGCCTTGATGCTTGCCGAGCTGGCCGAAGGAAAAGGACGTTTTATCGACCAATTACTGAACGGAGCATATATGAGCTGTGAAATGAATTCATGGGTTCTATCCGCACACTTGCCGCGCCAGAGCAGTAAACGTTCACTTCCCGACTTCCGCGAACAGATTATCGACCTCGGTTCAGGCGGATACGGAGCATTAATGGCTTGGGTACACTATTTCTTCCGCAAACCATTCGACAAAATCAATCCTGTGGTATCTTTGCAAATGCGTAAAGCAATCAAAGAACGTATTCTCGATCCGTATATGAACGACGACGAAATGTGGTGGATGGCTTTTAACTGGAAACCGGGAGAAATCATCAACAACTGGAATCCCTGGTGTAACTCCAATGCCCTGCAATGTTTCTTACTGATGGAGAACAATAAGGATAAGTTGGCGAAAGCTGTTTATCGCTCCATGCAGTCAGTCGATAAGTTTATCAACTTTGTGAAATCCGATGGTGCCTGTGAGGAGGGAACCTCTTACTGGGGACATGCCGCCGGAAAGCTCTATGACTATTTGCAGATACTCTCTGATGGCACAGGCGGTAAATTGTCTCTGTTCAATGAACCGATGATTCGCCGGATGGGAGAATATATGTCCCGTTCATACGTGGGCAATGGCTGGGTGGTGAATTTTGCTGATGCATCGGCACAAGGGGGGGGCGATCCTTTGTTAATCTATCGGTACGGTAAAGCTGTAAACAGCGATGAAATGATGCATTTTGCCGCATACCTGTTGAATGGAAGAAAACCGTATGCTACCATGGGCAACGATGCTTTTCGTTCGCTTCAATCTCTACTTTGCTGTAATGAGCTGGCAAAAGCAACTCCGAAACATGATATGCCGGATGTAACCTGGTATCCCGAAACGGAATTCTGTTATATGAAGAACAAGAACGGTATGTTTGTTGCCGCTAAAGGCGGATTTAATAACGAAAGCCATAACCACAACGATGTAGGAACCTTTTCTTTATACGTAAATACAATTCCTGTGATTATTGATGCCGGTGTAGGTACATATACCAAACAGACGTTCGGTAAAGACCGCTATACCATCTGGACCATGCAGAGCAACTATCATAACTTGCCGATGATTAACGGAGTACCGCAGAAATTCGGGCAGGAGTATAAAGCTACCAATACCGTTTGCAATGAGAAGGAACGGATGTTCTCTACGGATATAGCTACTGCTTATCCGGCAGAAGCGAAAGTGAAAAGTTGGGTTCGCTCTTATGCTCTTGATGATAAAAAACTCATTATTGGTGATAATTATACGTTGGATGAGGCTATTGCTCCTAATCAAATGAATTTTTTAACTTGGGGCAATGTGACTTTCCCTTCAGCCGGAAAAATCCGTATCGAAGTAAAGGGACAAAAGGTGGAAATGAACTATCCGTCGCAGTTTAAAGCTGAACTGGAAACAATCAAACTGGATGATCCGCGCCTGTCTAACGTATGGGGCAAAGAGATTTACCGTATCACACTAAAGACTGAAGAAAAGAAAGTGACTGGTAAATATGGATTTGTTATTCAACAAGTGAAGTAGGATGAAATAGATTTTTAAAGCTAGAAAAAATAAAGTATAAACAATTAAATCACAGTAAGATGAAAAAAGTATTATTTGCCGGCCTTTTGGTCCTTGCAGGAGTAAGCGTAAGTGCGCAGAACCTGATAAAAAACGAAAAATTCGCCACTGAAGTGAAGACTAAAGTGACTAATGCCAACAAAGCTACCGCAGGAGAGTGGTTTATCATGAATAATGAAGCTGACGGTGTAACTACTATTGCTTGGGAAGAAACAGGAGATGCCAAATATCCGAATGCAATGAAATTGGATAACTCCGGTGCCGAAAAGAATCTCTCTTGGTATAAAGCTTTCCTGGGACAACGTATTACCGATGGTTTGGACAAAGGTATCTATGTTCTTACTTTCTATGCAAAAGCTAAAGAAGCAGGAACTCCGGTCAGCGTATACATCAAGCAGACCAATGAGGAAAAGAATGATAATGGTAAGTACAATACTACTTTCTTCATGCGTAGAGACTATGACGCGGATGCTCAACCGAATGCTTCGGGTGCACAATACAATTTTAAAATTAAAGAGGCCGGTAAATGGACTAAAGTAGTGGTTTACTATGATATGGGACAAGTGGTAAATGCTATTAGCAGCAAGAAAGCAAATGCTAACTTGGAAGTGTCTGATACAGACGATGATGCTGCTATTCTGAAAGATTGTTATGTGGCTATTCTTTCCCAGAACAAAGGCGGCGTTGTAGAAATCAGTGACGTGACATTGAAAAAGAAATAAAGAGCAAAGGATTTAATATAGTAGGTTAACAAAAAAAATAGGGCAGTGAAGTAGTGATACTTCGTTGCCCTATTTCTTTTGTTATATGAATATAATGGAGAGTTCTGAATAAATAAATGTATGAAACAGCCAATCTCCCTTCGGGACTGATTTCATGCGATTTATTGAATACCGAGTTTCTTCTTCAGTTCCTTAGGCAGAGAATCTTTGTGTACCATCACACAGATTGTTTTAGCACGTACATAGCTTTCAGACATATTCAGATAACCTCCGGATTTGTTGCTATCCGCTCCCCAGGAATTCTTGGTGATATAATATTTAGTACCATTCTGATCTTTTACAATACCGGTGATGTGCATCAGGTGGTCGTCAGTTGTCACAAACTTCTCGTAACCATCCTGACGGATTTCCGGTGTTACGTTGATTTCCGGATAAGGATGTTCAAACTTGAACACTTCGTCCATTCGTTCGTATTTAGGCATTTTCTCAAAACGGGCACGGTCGGTAGTCGAGTAATCTTTCACATCCTCCACTTGCGGATTGATGGCGATTCCGTTCTTGAAAGAGAAACCCTGTTCGCTAACGTCACCATCCCAACATACGGTATATCCTTTGTTCAGTGCATAGTCGATAGCCTCGATCAGTTCGTCCAACGGAAGATTATACATCGGCTGGTTTTCCCAGTTGTCGGGAACTTCAGGTGAGAATGTCTCATAATAAGGCTTGTGAGTGAAACTAGTCAGTTCAACGTAATCATCCATATTCAATCCCAGACTTTCTGTGAAAGATTGAGGAGTATATTCTTTTCCTTTATAAGTGAACTTTTCGGGAACTTTACCCAGATAAATATCGAACAGATTATTAATAAGCGCATCAAATTGCGGAGTACGCTTTTTAGATTCAATATTTGCGTCTACCAATGCTTTGAGGTAGCGTGACAATGCTCCGTGATTGTGGTCTTTCTTATCGCCCGGCAATCCGGTGTACACTTCTTCCGGAACGATTCCCGCTTTCTTATAAGCGTTTTTGAAAGTGTGTGCCAAACTTCCTTCACCGATACTTCCTTTACCACGACGGAGATAATTGTCCTCCATCTGATTCATGTACTTTTGGCGGACGATAAACATTTCCGAGAGATCATATTCTCCTTTTCCCATTCGGAGCAGTTCCGACTCCATGAAAGAAGCGGTGGCAAAGCACCAACAGGTTCCTGTGGAACCCTGATCTTTGACAGGCGTTGCTTGGTGAGATACAACGGTTGTGAACTCATAACCAGGTGTTTGTGCAAAAGAGGTTACGACCAATATGAGGAGCGCAACCGACATAAATAGCTTTTTCATAATGTGTTTTATTATCTTTCTTCTGCAAATGTATAAAAAAAGCGAGGATACTCGAAAGTTCCTCGCTCTATTTATTATAATTAGTGTGTTTATTTACATGGCAACCTGCTGTGACAGCAGTTTTTGAAGTTTACCGTTTAATGTTTGGCACATGGCACCATTTCCCATTGCTTGATAGCGTTTAATACGGTACTGTAACATCATAATTTTTTCATTTGCATTCTTTTTCATAATTTGTTTCCTCTTTTTTTGCCCTCCACGTTTTGAAGAGCGGTTTTACATCTTGTTTTCTCTAATAACACTGCAAAGATACAAATTGTTTTCGAATTATATGCTGTAAAACATAAAAATCTTCTTTTCCTTTTGAATTTTCTTTTTATAAGGGTTCGAACACGGTCGATGTTACAAACTTGTTACAAAATTCCCGGATTTTCCCATCAATGACAATATTATTCTTATCTATCACATTTTTATGTACTTATCTAGGTATTCAGAAAATATTCTTCTATTTTTGTCAGTCAGCAACCTTATTAATAGAATAAACCAAACACTTATATGAAAACATTCACCCATCTTTTGTGCGTCCTGATTTTGTCGATTGTACTGTTTGCTTGTAACAATGTTCACTTCCTCAAAGAAGAATCCTACCAGAATCAAGTAGCTCAAGACTTTGAGCAGAAAAAACAGGCACTTCCTCATGGAGATTTATTTGCAATCTTTGCCGATTCTATTTTGTCAGTCTACGAGCGCGAAGCATTGATGTTTCTCTACGCTTATATGCCGATAGGGGATGTGACGGACTATCCGGGAGATTATTACTTGGAGAATGTCCGGTTGTCGAAGCAGACACGTGACGAGATGCCTTGGGGCAAAGAGATTCCCGATGAAGTGTTCCGTCATTTTGTTCTGCCGATCCGGGTGAATAACGAGAATCTGGATGATTCCCGTCGTGTGTTTTATGATGAACTAAAAGACAGAGTGAAGGGACTGCCGATGAAAGACGCGATATTGGAGGTGAACCACTGGTGTCACGAGAAAGTAGTCTATCGTCCGAGTGACGCGCGTACCAGCTCACCGTTGGCATCAGTCAAAACAGCGTATGGGCGTTGTGGCGAAGAGTCTACATTTACGGTGGCTGCGCTCCGGGCAGTCGGTATTCCGGCACGGCAAGTGTATACGCCCCGCTGGGCGCATACGGATGACAATCATGCTTGGGTGGAAGCATGGGCGGATGGACATTGGTATTTCTTCGGAGCCTGTGAACCGGAACCGGTTTTGAACTTGGGATGGTTTAATTCCCCTGCCAGTCGGGGAATGTTGATGCATACCAAGGTTTTCGGACGTTACAACGGTCCGGAAGAGATCATGCTTGAGACACCGAATTATACAGAAATTAATGTGATTGATAATTATGCCCCTACTGCCAAAGCTATCGTAACGGTGGCGGATGCCGACGGCCAACCGGTAGCAGATGCCAAAGTCGAATTTAAGATATACAATTATGCGGAGTTCTATACAGTAGCCACGAAATATACAGATGCAGAAGGGAAAGCCAGCCTGACTGCCGGTAAAGGAGATATGTTGGTTTGGGCATCCCGCAACGGACAATTTGGTTATGCCAAAATCTCATTTGGAAAAGATGATGCACTGCAACTTTCTTTAAATAGGAAAGAAGGTGAAGCCTATTCCTTGCCAATGGATCTTGTACCTCCGGTGGAAGGAGCGAATATTCCCGAAGTCACTCCCGAACAACGGGCGGAAAATGATCGGCGGATGGCGCAGGAAGATTCAATCCGCAATGCGTATGTAGCAACAATGATGACGGAAAAACAGACCAAAGAGTGGATAGATAAACTATATGGAAATACCTTACAATCGGAAAAGAAAGAAAAATTAGTAAACTTCCTGGTTGCTTCGCGAGGAAACCACCAAACCTTGAAAGACTTCCTTTCGCCTATCCGAAAAGAGAAAGACGCTGTTTCATGGGAAGAAATACGGGCTATATGGATATTAGAGAGTCTTTCGGCTAAAGATCTCCGCGATGTAACTCTGGATGTATTGAATGATCATCTGCTGACTAATATTTCGGATTGGGAGAAGATAGAGACTGATTTATTTAAAAGAATGTACCTCAATCCTCCTCGTATAGCCAATGAAATGTTGACTCCTTATAAAAAGGTACTTCGTGAAGCCATTGAAAAAACAGTGTACCAGTCTGTGCCCGATAGCATGAAACGTGATCCCAAAGTATTAATAGAATGGTGCAGAAAAGAGATTAAAATCAATAATGAACTGAATTCCCAACAGATTCCTATCTCTCCGATGGGAGTATGGAAAGCACGGGTGGCTGATGAAAAGTCGCGTGATATATTCTTTGTGGCAGCTTACCGGAGCATGGGATGGGCGTCCGCTGCCTGGATTGATGAAGTGACCGGAAAGGTGCAGATTCTAAATGAAGAATTTGCAAAGGAAGATGTCAACTTCGATACGGCAGAAGCTGCACAGTCTCGAAAGGGAGTATTGCAAGCTACTTATACTCCTATCCGCTCTGTGGAAGATCCTAAATATTATTCGCATTTCACTCTTTCCAAATTTAAAAACGGCACATTCCAGTTACTTAATTATGACGAAGGAGAGACGGATATGGGGGATGGAACTACCTGGCGTAATTTATTAAAATATGGGAGAGAGCTTGATGAAGGCTATTATATGATGGTGACCGGAACTCGGTTGGCAAGTGGCGCGGTGCTTTCCAACAGTACATTTTTTACAATAGAACCCGGTAAGACAACCACCGTTGACCTTGTGATGCGTGAAAGCAAAGATCAGGTGCAAGTGATCGGCAATTTTAATTCGGAAGCGACCTATCGTCCGGTTGACAGCACTGAACAGCGGAGTATTCTACAAACCTGTGGACGTGGATATTTTGTAGTAGCTGTGCTTGGAGTAGGGCAGGAACCTACCAATCATGCGCTAAGAGATATAGCCGCTTTGGGCAATGACTTCGAACAATGGGGGCGTAAGATGGTCTTTCTTTTCCCTTCGGAAAAACAATACAAAAAATTTAATGCCGACGAATTCAAAGGACTTCCGTCTACCATCACTTACGGTATTGATGTCGATGACAGCATCCGCAAAGAAATAGTGCAGGCTATGAATTTGAACAATTCTATTCTGCCGGTGTTTATCATTGCAGATACATTTAATAGGGTAGTCTTTGTTTCTCAAGGATATACAATCGGTTTGGGTGAGCAATTGATGAAAGTTGTACATGGGTTATAGAAAAGAGGAGGTATACAATAATCGTTAATTCTTGCCCTAAATGCGTTTTTTCGGAAAAGAATGATTACGTTTGCAGCAAATTATGACTAAGTACATTTTTTGCATATTAGCATGTGCATTTCTGGTATTGGGATTTAGTAATGTTTCCAATAAAGAATTGCAGGGATTTCAGAAAAAAACTGAAACCTCGTCTAATGACATGCGATATGAAGCAGTGTCATGCTGTTGCGTTTCTTCTGCCGGCTTCGACAAGCCAGGTAAAGATTCTCATTCGCAGTTTGTTGACGAGACATCCACTTGTAATGTTAGTGACTGCATTTTTGACAATATCTCTTTTCCGAGAAGCATTGTTCCTTTCAAGAACCTGAAGTTCAATACCAATACTGTCATTATACAGATATTGAGCTCTCTGAATGTTATGCTTCCGGAGAATCGTTTGGGGCATACCGGCCTTGATGTCAATTACACTAAATATTCATGTAAGTATTACGTCTATACATTGGCGCATATTCTCATTTAGACTATATTCTGATCTTTGGGTAAGGTGAGGTGCCTATTCAGATCCTCCATCTACCATCATTTCCTTTATTTATTATCTTAGTTTTATTCATGTTAACATGGAAAACAAAGAATGTATTTCCTATGACTTGGAACAAAGGACGGATATTGATGTGTCTGTCTTTAAGGATTAAAATATTGTGTTCCCGTTGTGAAACGGGAGTTACGTCGTATAAAAGCAAGGATATTTGAATAAGATTATACAACCTAATTTTTTATATTACTATGATTCATTTATTACTATCTACTCTTGCGATGATGGGGCTTACGTTCCTCATCGGTTTTTTTGTCGCTGCGGTCATTAAGTTGATTGCCTATGCGGCCGATTCATTTGATTTTTATAGTTCCCACCGTTTGGAGCTACTCCGTTTGCGACGCTGGCGTCAGCATCGGCAAAAGGTGGAGAGATTAGTCCGACAGATTCCCATTGCAGATGAAGATGCTTTGGGAGATTTCCGTGAAGATTACAGTAAGGGGATCGACAGAAACTTTACTGGCTATTCCGGCTATTATCATGGCGTGAGTCCGGGAGCTTCTGAAAATAATCTGATGAATTATTATTATTCACAGGATACCCGCGAATTCTTTCTTCGGGAAGAAGAGCAGGCACATGTCAATAAAAAGAACTCAAAGAAACTTGCTAACAACAAACAATAAAAGAAAACTAATTTATGGAAAATATAGATTTTGCTACCTTGTTTCAAGGTATTGGTACAATGATGGCAAGCGGATGGGTGCTTGCTTCTGCAAGAGTTTTTTTAGTACTTCTCGGTTTGTTACTGATCTATTTAGGCTGGAAAGGTATACTTGAACCGATGGTAATGATTCCGATGGGATTGGGAATGGTAGCTATCAACTGCGGAACCCTCATTATGCCCGACGGTACACTGGGCAATCTCTTTCTCGATCCAATGCTTTCAGATACGGATCAATTAATGAATACTATGCAGATAGATTTCCTGCAACCTGTTTATACCCTGACGTTTAGTAACGGGCTGATAGCTTGTTTTGTCTTTATGGGTATCGGGACGCTTCTGGATGTCGGCTTCCTGCTTCAGAAACCATTTGCAAGTATATTTCTGGCTTTGTGCGCAGAGCTGGGCACTTTTCTGACAGTACCTATTGCTTCTGCTCTTGGTCTGACTCTGAAAGAAAGTGCATCTGTGGCTATGGTGGGTGGAGCCGACGGACCAATGGTTTTGTTTACTTCGTTGGCATTGGCAAAGCATCTCTTTGTTCCTATTACGGTGGTTGCCTATCTTTATTTGGGCTTAACGTATGGAGGCTATCCTTACTTGGTAAAACTGTTGGTTCCCAAACGCTTCCGCGCTATTAAGATGGTGACAAAGAAAGCTCCGAAGAATTATGACGCTAAAGTGAAACTGGCTTTCTCTGCTGTTCTTTGTGCTATTCTCTGTTTCTTGTTCCCGGTAGCTTCTCCTTTGTTTTTCTCTTTGTTCCTGGGTGTTGCTGTTCGTGAGTCGGGTATGAAACATATCTATGATTTTGTGAGTGGTCCGTTGCTTTATGGCTCCACTTTTATGTTGGGCGTACTGCTGGGTGTACTTTGTGATGCACATCTGTTGCTTGATCCGAAGATCTTGAAACTACTAGTATTAGGTATTGTAGCATTATTACTTTCCGGTATCGGAGGAATAATCGGAGGATATATCATGTATATTATTAAACGGGGTAATTACAATCCGGTAATCGGTATTGCAGCTGTTAGCTGTGTACCCACTACCGCGAAGGTTGCACAAAAGATTGTAAGCAAAGATAATCCGGACTCATTTGTTTTGGGAGATGCCTTGGGAGCTAATATCTCGGGAGTAATTACTTCGGCTATTATTACTGGTATTTATATTACGATAATTCCATATTTATAAATAAAAGTATAGCAGTGTTTTGAGATACTGTTGGTAATGATGCAAAAAAGAAATGGTGAACAAAAGGCTTGAAGGCTGTATGTTCACCATTTCTGTCTTGTATTAGTACTATTATGAGACGATATTTCATCCCTTGTCGCCATATTTATCCATGTAAAGCGGCATCAATCGTTTCTTTTACTCTTCGTATGGAAGTTACATTTCGTTCGTATTCGTTGATGTGTACCGTGCCTCCCATGGAGACGGCTTCATTTTTGAATATCATTTCGCTCTGAATACTTTCACGTGCCGAGAAATGAAACTCGTTGATTCCGGTTTCTGCGGCAATGCGCGCGATATTATTTTCATTTACTCCGCATCCGGCGAGTAATGTGATTCTTCCGGCAGCCTGTTTCTGTAACTCTTCTAAAAGGGGGATTCCCTGTTCAGCCGTAGGTTGCTGACCGGAAGTCAGAATACGGTTACATCCCAGTTTGATGATCTGTTCCAATGCTCTCTGCGGGTTACGGCATACATCAAATGCCCGGTGAAAAGTCACAGATAGCCCTTGAGCTGCTTCCATTAGTTTCTGCATTGCTGGCAAGTCTACTTCACCCTCTGCTGTCAGGCAACCGGATACCACTCCGTCTGCCCCTAATTTCCGTGCAATTTCAATATCTTTCAGCATTGTCCGGATTTCGATATCCGAATACAGAAAATCTCCTCCACGAGGCCGGATAATAACGTGCAGGCGGGTATGAGTCAGTACTTCCCTTGCGATGGCGATCTCACCATAGGAGGGCGTTGTTCCACCTTCCGGTATTCCGGCACACAGTTCCACACGGTCTGCTCCACCTTCCTGTGCGGCCAGGCAACTTTCCACTGAATTGGTACAAATCTCAAATTGATACTTTCCCATAGTCGTGTATTAAAAAAGGGTGAATTTCTTCGCCCTTGTATGAATCTTCTTTTGAATCGTTACGTTATTTAGCGAAACTTACCGCACGTGTTTCACGGATAACGGTAATCTTCACTTGTCCCGGATAAGTCATTTCATCCTGGATCTTCTTGGCGATTTCACCTGACAGGCTTTCTGTCTGCTTGTCGTCAATCTTATCTGCACCAACGATAACGCGGAGTTCGCGCCCTGCCTGGATAGCATACGTCTTTGTTACACCCGGATAAGCCATAGCCAGTTGTTCGAGATCGTTCAGACGCTTGATATAAGCCTCTACGATTTCGCGGCGTGCGCCCGGACGTGCGCCGGAGATGGCATCACATACTTGTACGATAGGAGCCAACAGACTGGTCATTTCTGTTTCGTCATGGTGAGCACCGATAGCGTTGCAGATATCCGGTTTTTCTTTGTATTTCTCGGCAAGTTTCATACCCAACAATGCGTGCGGCAATTCCGGTTCTTCATCAGGCACTTTACCAATATCATGCAGCAAACCTGCACGTTTTGCTTTCTTCGGGTTCAGTCCCAGTTCCGATGCCATCACAGCACAAAGATTGGCTGTTTCGCGTGCATGCTGCAACAAGTTCTGACCGTATGAAGAACGATATTTCATCTTACCGATGATACGGATCAATTCAGGATGCAGACCGTGGATACCCAAGTCGATGGTAGTACGTTTACCCGTTTCGATAATTTCTTCTTCCACCTGTTTGCGCACTTTAGCTACCACTTCTTCGATACGGGCCGGATGGATACGTCCGTCAGTCACAAGCTGATGCAGGGCCAAACGGGCAATTTCACGGCGAACCGGGTCGAAGGCAGAAAGAACGATTGCTTCCGGGGTATCGTCTACAACGATTTCAACGCCGGTAGCAGCTTCCAGAGCACGGATATTACGTCCTTCACGTCCGATAATACGTCCCTTGATTTCATCCGATTCGATATGGAATACTGTAACAGAGTTTTCAATGGCAGTTTCCGTAGCCACCCGTTGGATAGACTGGATAACGATACGTTTGGCTTCTTTGCTGGCAGTTAATTTAGCATCATCCATAATGTCGTTGATGAATGATTGTGCCTGCGTTTTAGCTTCTTCCTTCAGTGATTCTACCAGGCGTTCTTTGGCCTCTTCGGCAGACAATCCGGAGATTGCTTCCAGTTTATCAATTTCCTGCTGTTGCAGTTTATCGAGTTCTTCTTTTTTCTTGTCAACAATCACAAGTTGCGCTTCCAGGTTCTCTTTTACCGCTTCGGCTTCCATCTTTTTACGTTGGATTTCTTCCTGACGCTGGCTAAGTACCATTTCACGTTGCTTCAACTTGTTTTCCGCTTGCTGAATCTTCTGATTCCGCAATGCTACCTCCTTTTCAAGATCCGCTTTCTTATTCAGGAATTTCTCCTTCACTTCCAGCAGCTTGTTTTTCTTAATTACTTCCGCTTCCGTCTCCGCTTCTTTCAGGACATTGTCGTATTTGGATTTCAGTACATACCGGAATAGTATATATGAAAGGACTCCTCCTACGATGAAGCAAGCAATTGCTGTTGCTATTATTGCTATCATTCTACATTTAATTTAAGTATATAAATAAAAACGCACCGCCAAATATCAAAGCAATTATTTTTGCTTGGATATTGTGCAGTGCGTGGTTGTTTTATCTCTTATCAGCGAATAGCCGGTCGGGATTTATTCTTCCTTAAAATAATCCTCCAGCAATTCTGTCAGTTCTTTTACCTTCTCCACATAGGGGCTGGTATCATTACGTTGCATCAATTGCAGTCTCTCTAACGAGAACTGATAGGCTACCATGGCAATAATTTTTTCGGGTTCCAGATTTTTATAGACTTCCCGATACTTATTAAGCCTGATATTTACCTGCTTGGCGGCTTCCCGTACCATTTGTTCTTCCTCACGGTTGATGGTTAACGGGTAGTTTGAGTCTGCTATCTGCAGGTTTATCTTTATTTTATCGTTCATACATCTTCTTCTTATTCATTCAACAAAGCGATGCATTTATCGACTTCACGCACTAATTTTGACAATCGCAGCTTCGTCTCTTTTACGTCGCTGCCGTTAAGGCTGATTGCCGTAGCTGTTTTTAGGTTTGTATAGCTGACTTCCAATTCATCGTATTGAGCTTGTACCTTCTCGTTTTTCAGCTTTTCATTTTCGAGAAGCTTCTTCAACTCGGCATTTTCACGCTTTAGTTCATCGTGCAAATAAATCAAATGCCGTAGTTGCGTTTCAAAGGAATTCAATAACTTTTTTTCTTCTTCTGTCATCACTACACCAAAATTGTACACAAAAATACGATTAACTCTGATATTACAAAAACTTTTCGGGAGAAAATGTTCTTTTTCGTCTAAATTAGCTATGAACGGAGAGGAAAGTAGAGTATTGCATAGGAAGCAAATACAGACTGCTTATAATATTATGGTATATTTTAAATTAATGCGAATTAGTAATTGAAAATGAATTGTCATTCATTTTTGTACGATTCTGAATCATTACAAAATCGATTAAATTTTTCTACTGGGTATTTATTTTCAATCTTTCTATTTCTTCTTTCACCTTTTCTCTGTCTCTTCGATGAATAAGGAGTTTGCGGGTGAAGAGTAACAATTTCACCATCTCTTCACCTGTAGCGAGTAGTTTCAAAAATAGTTTCAAGGCTTGAAACAATCTGTTTCACACCGAGAAACACTTCGTTTCGCTACTTGAAACAAAGTGTTTCCCGCCTTGAAACTTTTAGTTTCAAACAAGGTTGAAACTAATTACGAAATAGCTTTACTAATTTTACTCAATGGTGGAATCTGGAGGCTGCAATTTGATTTGATTCACGATGAAGAGTAGGTGAAGGGGCAGCTATTCACCTACAAACTGCTTGTTTATCGGCCATACAGAAGAAAAGTGAAGGAGCTGGAAGAATTGGACGTATTATAGAGAAAGAGCATTGAATGATTCAAAACTGTATAAATCTGAATTCTTCTTTTTTGTTGGTATCGTATAAGATTACTATTCAGCAAACTTTTGTAACTTCGGTCTGTTTTTCAGGAAAGTATTAAGATATAATATCTGATAGATAAGTCATTAATATACCTCCAAACGTGGCGTCGATGCACGCATTTTGATTTCCGCATCCAACACGATTGAATGATTGGGAGATGCCGGATCTTTGATTTTCTCTAAAATAAGTTCGGCAGCTTTTTTCCCCATCTGGTACAAAGGCGGTTCTACTGTAGTCAATTTGGGATAGACTATGTTGGAAAGTTCGGTTCCTGAAAAACTGGCTACGGCGATTTCTTCGGGTATTTTTTTCCCAAGTTCCCTCAATCTGTTCATAGCTCCAATGGCCAATGTCTCCGTAAAAGCGAAGATAGCATTGAAAGGAATATTTCTTTCCACTAATATATCCGCAGCTTTTTTCCCTTCTTCAAAAGTCATACCGGTTTTTATCAGCATATTATTCTTATCAAAAGGAATCCCGAATTTAGCCAAAGCGTCTTTGTATCCTCTGACACGTTCTATGGAGTTGTAAATATCGTCCGGTCCCTGTATATGAACAATCTGTTTGCGTCCGCTTCGGATCAGACTTTCTACGAGAAAGAATGACTTCATATAATCGTCCACTATTACCTGCGGGACTTCAAGTCCATAGGGAATACGATCATAGAACACCATAGGCATTCCCGCTTGCTGCAAACGAGCATATTCCTCCTTATTCCTTTTATAACTGCAAAGGCAGATGATGATGCCGTCCACCATGAATCCTTCCATCAGTTGCAGGTTCTCTTTTTCTTTTTCCGGATCTCCTCCGGACTCTGCAATAATCACCTTTATATTTTTGGTGTGAAGCACTTCTTGTATTCCGTTTATTACTCGTGAAGCAAACGGTGTAACCATTTCAGGAACGATCACTCCCACGGTATTAGTATATCCGTATTTAAGGTTGATTGCTACAGGGTTGGGCCTATATCCCAATCTTTTAGCTGCTTCTATCACCTTTTCTTTCGTTTCTTTACGGATATTCTTGTCATCCCCCAATGCACGAGATACAGTGGAGACGGATATTGACAAATGTCGAGCGATGTCTTTTATGGTTATATACTTCATGCTGAATGATTGTTTAAATCAAAGCAAAGATATTGATTTCAAACAATAAATCCTAATATTGGAGTAAAATACGAATCCCATTTGCTTTTGTGTAATGCTTTTGTAACGTTTGCAGATTTTGGGAACGTTCCCGCAATCGTTTGCAGGCAAAAGAGTTAGGAAAAAACTTTTTTTCAAGCTCTTGTTCTTTATCTTTGTTACATCAACATGATGTCGAACTAAAGAAAAAGAACTATGAAAACACACCTCTTTTCTTATAAGTGCGGTCGAAAGCACATCAAAGTTTACCATCTATTTGAATTGGTAATAATTAAAGGATAAAAAACGGTCATGGACAAGAAAGTACGAAGTATAGAAATTTCGAAACA
>NZ_JBDFVF010000037.1:0-64018 GCF_040913205.1 Bacteroides sp. MSSM.1001136sp1_RTP21357st2_D2_RTP21359_211015
ATCAATATTTGTTTAATAGGCTGATATACTTGATAATCACTTTATTTTAAAATGATGGATGCATCAGTTCTCCGGCTGCATGAGTATCGTGTTAAAAAGCTCTTGTTGGTAATGTGCCGCTTCCACTTGTTCAAGAGAGTCCACTTGGTTTTCCCATGCCAAATATTGGTTATCCGGGAGGAAAATGCGGTCGCCTTTTCCTATGATAGCTTTTTGCCATTTAAAATCAGAGGGCGGCAATGATAAATATTGTTGTTGTATAGCGGCAAGTTCTTCTTTGAGTTCTTCCATCGGACGCTGGGGGGATATGGTTTGAAAAGTTTTATAGTCAGCTATTGAACCACACATTCTTCTTTGAAATTTTTGCAAGGTTTGTTCATTCAGCCCTTGAAGTGTGCCATCGAAAATAGAGTGAGCGATACCTTTGGTTTCGTGTATGGGGTAGAGGGTGCCGTTGATGGCGATACTTTGGGAGACAGGCAGATGTGGGTACTGCTTCATGATTTGCGAAGCTGCCCAGACTCCCATCGACCAGGCGATAAGTGTAATCTGGGAATAGGTTTCCAATAAGTCGGTATCAAATGCTAATGAACGGTAATCATAGCAAATCATCCAGTCCTTATCTGTAGGATGAATGGTCAGGAAAGGAGTTTCGTCCATCCCCCAACCGGCGAAGAAAAGCAATAGATGCTTCTGATTATTCTTTATGATAAAATGCTGCTTCATTCGTTTATCAGTTTGATGAGTTGGTCAATTTCATGTTCAGTGATGTCCGCTGTCAGTGAAAAACGGATACGTGAAGTTCCGTCGGGTACGGTAGGTGGACGGACGGGCAATGCATAGAATCCTTTGCGCTGGAGTTCTTCTGCTTTCAATATGGTATCTTCACTGGCTCCTATAATCATAGGTACAATATGGCTCACCGATGGGCAATTATATCCTTTGGCTGTAAGGGCTACCTTTAGCTTTTCACTGATTTGTAGCAGGTGAGCCCTCTTATGTTGTAAAGCTGAAAGGCGTTCTAACACCCACGAAGTCCACTGGATATTGATAGGAGGAAGTGCGGTGGTGAATATAAACGTGCGCATTTTATTAATAAGATATTCCCGAATGAGTTGCCGACAGACAATATAGGCACCTGCCGAAGCAATGGCTTTTCCGAATGTTCCTACCAAAAAGTCTATATCGTTGATACAGTCCTGTTCTTCGGCACATCCTAATCCTTTTTTTCCTCGTACACCAAAAGCATGAGCCTCATCTACATAAAGAAGAACATTGGAATAACTCTTTTTGAGTTGAATGAGAGCGGGAAGATCAGCTTCATCGCCATCCATGCTGAAGATACTTTCGGTAACAATAATAAGCTGCTCATAAGCGTTATGATTTTCAGCAATCAGTCGTTGCAACTGGGAAATATCATTGTGACGATACCGAATACATTTAGCTGATGATAATTTAATTCCGTCTATCAGGCTTGCATGCACTAGCTTGTCGGCAAGAATCAGTGTGTGAGTATTGCAAATGGCAGGAAGTATTCCTGTATTGGCATGATAACCACTATTGAATATAAGTGCACTTTCCGTTCCGAACATCGTGGCTAGCTGTTGCTCCAACTTCTGATAGTCACTAAAATTGCCGGTCAGTAACCGGGAAGAGGAGGAAGTAGGCAGGAATGTTTCAGGGGTGAGTGTTTTTAAGAATTCCTTCCTCAATGAAATGTCATTGGACAGCCCGAGATAATCATTAGAAGATAGGTTCAACATTCGTTGTCCGTTCAGCAGAACATCTCGTCCTTCGTGAATAAGCGGTGGGAGAGAACGGTAGTTCTTTTTCTCTTTCAAGGTCTGGAGTTCCTGGTTTATATGTTCTAATGTCATGAATTATTGTTTTAAGTAATAAGTATTCGATATATGGATGGTTGAAAGCGTAATCAGTTGTCTATAAGATGTTTATTGTCTAAAGAAGTATCCCGAAAGTTTCTCACCGACCAAGGCATCCTTCCTCGGTGAGGAAAGGCCCGTTCCTCACCGAGGAACACCCTTTTGCTCACCGAGGAACAGATTCTTGGGTGAAAATCTGGTAATATTCTTCTTATCTGTCATCTTTTTTGAATAACTTTAAGTAAGCCGGAAGTCAGTTCGCTTAATTGTTCCGAAGTGATGATGAAAGGCGGCATCAGATATACCAGCTTGCCAAAGGGACGTACCCAGATTCTTTCTTCCACAAATCTTCGTTGCATATAGGCCATATTTACCGGACGTTTCATCTCAATGACTCCGATGGCTCCGAGTATTCGTACATCAGCCACTTCCGGAAATTCCCGTGCAGGAGCTAGTTCTTCTTTCAGTTGAGTTTCGATTCGCTTCACATTCTCTTGCCAACCGGATTCGAGCAGCAGGCGAACGGAAGCGCAAGCCACTGCACACGCAAGTGGATTCCCCATAAATGTAGGTCCGTGCATAAAAGCTCCCGGTGTGTGGTTAGAGATTGTATCTGCTATCCGGTTGCTGGTCAATACAGCAGAAAGTGTCATATATCCTCCGGTCAGTGCTTTACCGATACACATTATATCCGGTTCTACTCCGGCATGTTCCCAAGCAAAAAGTTTACCGGTTCGTCCGAATCCCGTTGCTATCTCATCGAAAATAAGAAGAATATCGTGCTTCCGGCAAAGCTTTTCTGCTTCGCGCAGGTACTGCGGATGATAAAACCACATCCCGCCTGCTCCCTGTACCACCGGTTCCAGAATAAGCGCCGCTAACTCTTTTGAATGTTTTTCAATCATCTCTTGTAGAGGTAGTATATCTTTCGGATTCCATTCTCCGTCGAACCGGGAAGTGGGGGACGGGACAAAATAACGTACAGGCAATGCCGAACCGAAAAGACTGTGCATACCCGTCACCGGATCACATACAGACATGGCATTCCACGTATCACCGTGATAGCCGGAACGGATAGCCACGAAATTGTTCTTTTCCGGTTTTCCTGCGGCATACCAATATTGTACAGCCATTTTCAGTGCCACTTCTACGGCTACCGAACCGGAATCTGCATAGAATATTTTCTGCATGGAGGAAGGAACCAAAGGCAATAATAGTTTCCCCAGTTCAATGGCCGGATCATGCGTCAGTCCTCCGAACATGACATGAGACATTTTATCTAATTGTTCTTTTGCCGCCTGATTTAATACCGGATGATTATATCCATGCACTGCACACCACCAGGAAGACATTCCGTCAATGAGTGTCCGTCCGTCTTCGAGGGTAATGGTTGCTCCGTCTGCCCGTTTCACTTTGTAGACAGGAAGCGGATCGGTAGTCGAAGTGTACGGATGCCAGATATGTTCGCGGTCAAACTGGGAACCGGCGAAATGATAACCTTCTTCTTGAATCATCTTTTTGTCTTCCGATACTTTGGAGCCGAGTGTTGTCAATAGGTCGCCTACGATAGCCGAGTTAATTCCGATATATAATGCCTTGCGCATCGCTTCGGAAGAAAGCTGTGAACGTCCTCCGGCAAAACGCAGAAAAGCGGTTGGATTGATAAAACGAAAGATAACGATGGTTTTGAGTATTTCTTCTTCGCTTAAAGGCTGCTCATTTTCCAGTGGAGTTCCCGGAATCGGGCTAAGCAGGTTGATAGGTATGGATTGAACATTCAGTTCTGCCAATGTGAAAGCAAATTCAATCCGTTGTTCCATCGTTTCTCCCATGCCGATGATACCTCCGCAACAGATATCCATGCCTACACGACGGGCTGCATCGAGAGTAGCCAGTTTCTGTTCTTGCGTATGCGTAGAGCAGAGTTTGGAAAAATAAGACGGGGCAGTTTCCAGATTACAGTGATAACGGGTGATTCCTGCTTCATGCAGGGAACGCAATTCTTCTTCATTGAGCAGTCCCAGAGAAGCACAAAGTTGAATCGACGAATGTCGACGCATATAACGGACTGTATCGCAAAGTTGGGTAATCTGTTTGGGAGATGGTTTTCGTCCGCTGGTAACGAGGGAGAATCGGTTGACGTCCTGGGCTTCATTGTATTGGGCCTGTCGAAGACATTCTTCAGCGGGAAGGAGATCGTAAATCTCGGCTTTAGTCCGGTAGTGGGAGGATTGTGCACACCATTTGCAGTTTTCCGGACATCGGCCGGACTTGGCGTTGATGATGGAACACATGTCGAACTCGTGTGAAGCACGCGCGACGGTAATCTCATGCGCGGCGGCATAAAGCGCCTCGCTGTCAGCCATGTTGGCTAGCCAAGCAGCTTGGTCGGGTGATATGTCGATACCCGCCAACACTTGGTCTTTGATTTCCTGAAGTGTCATAAATGTATGATAAGGGATAGTTTGTGCAGCATTCTGCTTACGAAGAGCAACGTCTACTACATTGGTATGCAGATGACCGATTTGGAATTCGCGTCCCATACTTGCAAAGGCAGCATAGTTCTTTCTTCCCCAGTAGCGAAAGCGGGAAAGAAGAGCGCGTGTGGTCTGTATGTGGCGTTGTTGCTTCATTGATTTTTTTACTTTTGTTCGTTAGAACGTGGCAAATGTACAAAGATTCTTTGGATAAGCAAGCAAGTTGATGATTTCTAGTTTCTGTGGAATTATTTCTTTTTCCTGTATTCTTTGCGGGTGTTGAAGTTGAATCCGGCATATATTTGGAGAGTACCGAATCCATTGTCGACAGAGAAATTGTTGCGATGATAATTGTAGTTTTTTCCAACAAAAGAAGTACCTACGTAATACTTGCCTGTGTTGTAGACAATCCCTGCCCGAATCAGAAAATCCAGATTGAATTTACCGTACCATGCTTTTGCTTCATTTGTTTCTGCGTCCACATCGGAAGCTTTGTAGGCAATGGCAGGGGTGAGAGACAGACATGCCAGGCAGTTGCGGGCAAAGACCCAATTGTAGGCGTAGCCGAAACTGATGTTGGCATTGGTGTATTTAATATTCTTGACTTTCATGGCAGGATTCATCGCTTCCTGGATAAATCCCGGAAGTGCTGTATAGTCGAAGTCGAGATGATGCTTTGAAATGGAAAAACCTGCAATAAATGTACCTGCATTGCGTCGTTGATTGGTGGATTGACTGAATGCGGCAGGATAGGAGAATTTGCGGTTATTGAAGATATAATATAGATTCAGTCCTTTGATATCTACCTTTATTCCGCTGAAATCTTCGGAATAGTTGGAGGGGATATCGTCTGAAAATCCTCTGATTTTATGTATTTTGTAATCATTGCCAGTGCGACGATAGAAGATATCCACACCCAGTTTGGAGCTGTATAGGCTAAGATCGAATTCTGTTCCTCTGTTCTTTCGGGTACCTTTTTTGAAAATATCGTTCACATCTACAGACCATCCCAGGAAAATCCATCGCCAGCCGAAATACAATCCTATCTTGTTGTGCGGGTTGGGAGAAAAACTAAGTTTCTGTGGCTGCGGCAATTCACTGGTGATAGAATAATACTCAAAGTTGCTGAAATGAGTAACCATCAGCGCATAGTTATAACGGTTGGGACTGATATAGAGCGTATCGAAATCACTGAAGTTCATAAACTTCTTGATCGCTCTTTTAAAAGCACTTGGCTTGGCGGTTGCTGTGGAATCTACTTCTGTACTATCGTTGCCTAAAGAGACTTTCTCTTCAGTCTGCGCCTGTAAGGACAGTGAAAATAACAGAAAAAGATATAGAATAACCCGTTTCCCCATGTGGTTCTTTGTTGGTATAGATATTTTTCGTTTCACGAATGTACTACCTTTCGTTGATTTATACTAGCAATCTTCTAAAAAATGTTTCGTTTCCTAAACAAAAAAGTTCAATATACTGTTAGTTACAACAAGCAAATAAATCTTAAGCCACAAAATTATGAGAATCTATTTACGTTTATTAGTCGTGTCTCTTCTGCTTTTTGCAGGAAATATAGTATATGCGGAAGCACAGCAGGAGAAACGCGTGACAGGCACGGTGACTTCTGAAGGAGAACCTTTGCCTGGTGTCTCCGTACAATTGAAAGGAGCATCTTCCGGCACCATTACCAATATTGATGGAAAGTATTCGATTGAGGTTCCTGCTACCGGTACTTTAGTGTTCCGTTTTGTAGGAATGAGAACAGTAGAACAACCGGTGAATAACCGGAGTGTGATTAATGTCACGTTGGAATCGGAAAGTAAGGAACTGGAAGAAGTAATGGTAGTAGCTTATGCTACCGCTAAGAAGTATAGTTTTACCGGAGCAGCTTCGACGATGAAAGCTGGTGAGATTGAAAAGTTACAGACTTCCAGCATATCACGTGTATTAGAGGGTACGGTATCCGGAGTACAGGCAAGTGCGGCAAGCGGCCAGCCGGGTACGGATGCGGAAATCCGTATTCGTGGTATCGGGTCTATCAACGCTTCCAGCGCTCCGCTTTATGTAGTGGACGGTGTCCCGTTCGATGGTAGTGTGAACTCTATCAATCCTGATGATATATCTTCGATGACAGTATTGAAAGATGCGGCTTCTGCTGCTTTATACGGTTCACGTGGCGCAAATGGGGTGATTATTATCACAACCAAGCAAGGAGATCAAAATACCAAAGCGACCGTAAAGGTAAAAGCCTCTTTAGGAGGTTCCAATCGTGCCGTGCGTGATTATGATCGTGTCAGTACCGATCAATACTTTGAATTGTATTGGGAAGCACTTCGCAATCAGTACGCCAAGAGCGCGGATTATACTCCGGCAACTGCTGCGGCACAAGCATCCAAAGACCTGGTTACGAAATTGATGGGAGGTGGACCGAATCCATACGGTCCCCAATATGCGCAACCGGTCGGTACAGATGGAAAATTGGTGGCAGATGCCCGTCCATTATGGAATTCAGACTGGAGTGACGCCATGGAACAACAAGCACTTCGCACAGAGTTGAATCTAAGTGTTTCCGGAGGCGGAAAAGCAAATCAGTATTTCTTTTCAGCCGGATACCTGAATGATAAAGGTATTGCGCTTGAATCCGGTTATCAGCGTTTCAATCTTCGTTCCAATATCACCAGCGAAATGACCTCCTGGTTGAAGGGAGGAGTCAATTTGAGTTTTGCACATTCTATGCAGAACTATCCGGTTTCTTCCGACTCTAAAACCAGTAACGTGATTACCGCAGGGCGTACCATGCCGGGATTTTATCCGATTTATGAAATGAATACCGACGGTAGTTACAAATTGGATGAGAATGGAGACCGCATTTATGACTTCGGCTCTTATCGTCCTTCCGGTTCGATGGCAAACTGGAATCTGCCGGCTACTTTGCCTTTAGACAAATCAGAACGAATGAAAGATGAAGTTTCCGGTCGTACTTTTCTGGAAGCTACGATTATTGAGGGATTGAAATTCAAGACTAGTTTTAACTTTGACTTGATTAATTATAATACGTTGGATTATACGAACCCCCAATTGGGCCCGGCTAAAGAAAACGGCGGCGGCGTCAGCCGAATGAATACCCGTACTTTCTCTTGGACATGGAATAATATTGCTACGTATGACAAGACAATCGGTGAACATCATTTTAATGTCCTTGCCGGTGTGGAAGCCTATTCTTACCGTTATGATGAACTGACAGCATCACGTTCCAAAATGGCGCAGCCTGATATGCCGGAACTGGTAGTCGGTTCGCAGTTGACCGGAGGTTCGGGGTATCGCATCGATTATGCGTTGGTGGGTTATCTGACTCAAGCATTATACGACTATCAAAATAAATATTTCTTCTCGGCATCCTATCGTCGCGACGGTTCTTCACGTTTTGCGCCGGAGACCCGCTGGGGAAATTTCTGGTCGTTGGGTACTTCTTGGCGTATCGACCGGGAAGAGTTTATGGCAAGTACTTCCGACTGGTTGTCTGCCTTGACTCTGAAAATGAGCTATGGTGCGCAGGGAAATGACAACCTAGGTACTTATTATGCAAGTAAAGGACTTTATACTATTGTTTCCAATTTGGGAGAAAATGCGTTAGTGTCCGACCGTATGGCAACTCCGAATCTGAAATGGGAAACAAACCTCAACTTTAATGTAGGTATCGACTTCTCCCTGTTCAATAACCGTTTTTCCGGTTCGTTTGATTTCTTTACACGTCGTTCGAAAGACCTGCTTTATTCACGTCCGATAGCTCCTTCCCTGGGATACGGTTCTATTGACGAAAATGTAGGAGCCTTGAAGAATACAGGTATAGAAATGGTACTTAACGGAACGATTATCAATCAGAATGGTTGGGTATGGAAACTGGGTATGAACTTGACGCATTATAAGAATAAGGTGACAGACCTCCCATTGAAAGATATGCCGCGAAGTGGTGTGAACAAGTTGCAGGTAGGTCGTTCGGTGTATGATTTCTATATGATAGAGTGGGCGGGGATAGATCCTGAAAACGGAGATCCGCTGTGGTATAAGGATGAGGTGGATGCAAATAAGAATCCGACCGGAAAACGTGTCACAACAAATGATTATGGTTCGGCTGACTATTATTATGTTGACAAATCGTCTCTTCCGAAGGTGTATGGCGGATTCAATACGTCTCTTTCTTGGAAAGGATTCGATCTTTCGGCTATCTTTGCTTACAGTATCGGCGGATATATCTACAATCGTGATGTTACAATGATTCTGCACAATGGAAGTTTGGAAGGTCGCGACTGGTCGACGGAGATTCTAAGAAGATGGACTCCCGACAATCGCTATACCGATGTCCCTGCTTTGAGTACTACCTCTAATAACTGGAACTCGGCTTCCACTCGCTTCTTGCAGAATAATTCGTATATGCGATTGAAAAACCTGACACTTTCCTATAACTTACCCAAACAATGGATTAGTAAGTTGTCATTGAGCAGTGTGCAGGTATATGTACAAGGAGATAATCTGTTTACCATTCACCGGAATCAGGGACTAGACCCTGAACAGGGAATTACCGGTATCACTTATTACCGTTATCCGGCTATGAGAACCATCTCCGGAGGTATCAATGTTTCTTTCTAAATTCAGACTAAATTATGAGAAAAATAAAAATTCAATCCATTCTTGCGGCAGTTGCCGGACTTTTCCTGGCAACGAGTTGTAGCAGCAGTTTTTTGGATACGGACCCCACAGATGCGGTAAGTTCGGATAAGGTATCTGTACCCGAAAATGCGGAGGCACTTGTGAATGGTGCCTGGTATAATCTGTTTGATTATTCAAGTACCTATGCCAATATCGGTTATCGGGCACTTCAGTGTCTGGATGATATGATGGCAAGTGATATTGTTTCCCGTCCGAAATATGGTTTTAACTCTTCGTATCAGTTTAATGATATAGCGCAATCCTCAAATGGTAGAACAGAGTTTGCCTGGTATCTGATATATAAAACGATAGATAATTGTAACACTGCCATTTCTATCAAGGGGGATTCGGAAGAACTCCGTCAGGCACAGGGACAAGCATTGGCATTACGCGCCTTTTGTTATTTGCACTTGGTACAGCATTATCAATTCACCTACTTGAAAGATAAAGATGCTTCGTGTGTTCCTATATATACCGAACCTAGCAATAGCTCCACTGTACCGAAAGGAAAATCAACAGTGGCACAGGTTTATCAGCTTATTTTCGACGACCTCACTTTGGCGAAGGACTATTTGAAAAACTATGTCCGCAGCGGTGATAATCAAAAGTTCAAACCAAATGTAGCAGTAGTCAACGGTCTTTTGGCTCGTGCTTACTTGCTGACAGGACAGTGGGAAGAAGCTGCGAAAGCTGCTGAAGCAGCACGTGCAGGATATACGTTGATGACAACTACAGCCGAGTATGAAGGTTTTAATAATATTTCCAATAAAGAATGGATATGGGGATTTCCTCAAATTCCTTCCCAATCGGATGCCAGCTATAATTTCTATTATTTGGATGCAACATACGTAGGAGCATATAGCAGCTTTATGGCTGATCCCCATCTGAAAGATACATTTACCGAAGGTGATATTCGTTTACCTTTGTTTCAGTGGATGCGTGAAGGATATTTGGGATATAAGAAATTTCACATGCGTGCAGATGATACGGCTGATCTGGTCTTGATGCGTGCTGCTGAAATGTATTTGATAGAAGCGGAGGCGAAAGTTCGTGATGGTGTAGCGTTGGCACAGGCTGTAGCTCCATTGAATACATTGCGTAATGCCCGTGGAGTAGGGGATTATGAGGTGACAGGAAAATCACAGGAAGATGTAATCAATGAGATTCTGATGGAACGTCGCCGTGAACTTTGGGGAGAAGGATTTGGTATTACCGATATACTTCGTACACAAAAGGCAGTAGAACGTGCTGCTTTATCGGATGAGATGCAAAAGACAGAAGTCGATTGCTGGCAGGAGGGTGGTAGCTTTGAAAAACGAAATCCTCTGGGACATTGGTTCCTCAACTTCCCGAACGGTAAACCGTTTACAGTAAATAGCACCTATTATTTATATGCTATTCCACAGAAAGAAATTAACGCTAACCCTAACATATAAATAGCTCTCTTAATTTTTTGACTTTGACCTTAACTTGTAGACCGGTATACGTCGTGACGATGCATACCGGTCGTTTTCTTTGGAAAAGAGGGAGCGCAAAATGTGACACACCCCATTTTATTTAATCTAATCTTATTCTATTTTTTTCTTCTTCAAATTCGGTAAAAAGAATGTGACCAATCCTAGTAGCGGCATATAAGCACAGATATTATATACATATTCAATACTCGTTTTATCCGCTAAATTACCGAGTACGGCAGATGCTACACCAGCCACCCCGAATGCAAATCCAAAAAATAACCCTGATATTAATCCGAGCTTGGTAGGAAGCAATTCCTGTGCATAAAGCAATATGGCGGGAAAAGCGGAAGAAAGCATCAATCCCACACAGAAGCTAAGGATAATAGTCCACATCAAATTAGCATGTGGCATTAGTAAACTGAATGGGGCAGCTCCCAAAATAGAAGCCCAGATCACATACTTCCGACCAATTCGGTCACCGACAGGTCCACCAATTAATGTTCCGATAGCAGTAGCTACCAGAAAGATAAATAAATATAGTTGCGAATCTTGTACGCTTACATTGAATTTATGGATCAAATAGAAGGTATAATAACTGGTAAGACTTGCCATATAAATGTACTTGGAGAAAATCAGAATCAGCAATATCGCGATTGAAAGGGCTGTCTTATCCATAGGCAAAGGAAGATGAACTGTTTTTCTGACACTGACGGTCTGTGCTTTCATCCGGTTTAGATATGATTTATACCATTTGCAAATTGGGTACATCACTCCGATAGCAGCTAAAGCCACAAATGCAAATACGATGAGATGTTGCCTGCCATAAGGAGCCACCAACAGAGCAACCAGCAAAGGGCCTAATGAACCTCCGAAGTTACCACCTACCTGAAAGAGTGATTGTGCCAGTCCACGTTTTCCGCCGGAGGCAAGGAACGTGATACGGGAGGCTTCCGGATGCAGTACGGAAGAGCCAATTCCGATTAAGAATACGGAGGCTAATATCCAGTATAGATTATCAGAGAATGCTAAGTTTATCAAACCAATCAGTGTAAAGCTCATTCCGATAGGCAATGACCACGCGACGGGATGCTTATCAAAGAAAATTCCGGTAATCGGTTGAAAAACTGAAGCGGAAAGTTGATAGACTAGTGTGATAAGTCCGATTTGCGCGAAACTAAGTCCTAAATCATCTTTAAATAAAGGATAAGATGCTGATAGCACCGACTGTAAAAGATCGTTGAGGCAATGCGAAAGACTCAATGCAATCAAAATGGAAAATGTAATTTTTCCTACGGGTTGTTCCTGATTCTGTACCATAATACCTATTTACTATTGAAGTGTTCCTGAAAAATCGGCTGCAAAGGTACGGAAACTTCCCGTTTCTCAATATATATTTGCTGTGATTAATTCAATATGATAGGAATAAAGCTCTAAGACTAAGGATTGTAAATTGTCGTTAATTCAGTTTTGAGTGACTGAACTATTCTTCATACCTACTGTTGTTAAATAAAAAAGGAGGATTATATGGGCTTTATATGGTATATCGTTATTGGTATTGTGGCTGGATTCCTCGCAGGTAAAATAATGCGCGGCGGAGGTTTTGGTCTTGTTATAAATTTATTACTTGGTATTCTTGGAGGTGTACTGGGCGGTTGGGTGTTTGCCCTTTTCGGACTGGCAGCTTCAGGACTGATCGGAAGTTTGATAACTTCCACCGTAGGAGCTATCCTTGTATTGTGGATTGCTTCTTTATTCTCGAAATCTAAATAGATATTTATATAATTTATTTTTAATCCTAAAAACAGAACTTGATTATGGAATGTAGACATGGAAATTTCTGGATTGGACTCGGAATTGGGTCAATCCTTGGCGCAGTAGCTTATCGTCTTTCACGTACAGCAAAAGCAAAACAATTAGAAAGTGAAATTTATAATGCTATCCATCGCATAGGTCGTGATGCTGAAATAGCTGCTGCTCATGCTGAAAGAAAAGCAGTGGATCTTGGACTTAAAGCAGTAGAAGCCGGTGCGGAAATTGCTGATAAAGTAGCAGATGAAGCCGATAAAGTGGCCGGAAAAGTAAAAGATAAGTGGGGAAAATAAGAATTCCAAAACGGGTAATCGATTTAAATAGAATCGGTTACCTGTTTTATTTTATATACGTTTAATCTTTTATTTCTAGCCTTATCAGTCACTATTTGAATGATGTGTGCACGAACACATATTGGTGTATCTTCTCCATTATTTTCACTTCCTTCAAGAATCAAAAGCTACTTTTCCTCTGGTTTCTCATCTGATAAGTACTTTTTTATCTATACTATCTTTACTTTTTCTTATGTTTAACAACATGTATACTTCCTTGCTGCTGTGGTTAACTTGCTGATTATTAGTAGTCTGTTCTTTATTATGTGTTGTGTGTGCGCGCACACACTATTGCTTAATTCAATAATTCATTTTACTTTTGCCGATGAAAAACAAGATACTTATCAATAGATGGATAAAGAGTTTTCAAATATTCGGATTGTAGACATTGCCAAGATGGCAGGAGTCTCTGTTGGCACGGTAGATCGTGTAATACATAATCGTGGCAGGGTATCTGAAGAAAACAGGAAAAAGGTACAGGCGATTCTGGAGATGGTACATTACCAGCCCAATCTGATGGCACGTTCATTGGCGGCCTCCAAAAAGCAATATCATCTTCTTGCGATTACTCCTTCTTTTGTTCAGGGAGAGTATTGGGAAGCTATTTCGGAAGGTATAGATAAAGCAGCGTCGGAAATGGAATCGTATAACATCACCATTACCAAACTCTTTTTCGATCAATATAATAACAAGACTTTTGATGATATCATCCGTAATCTGCTGAATGAGAAAGTAGATGGTGTATTGATTGCGACTTTGTTTACGGATTCTGTTATCCGGCTTTCGCAGGAACTTGACAGGAATGAAATACCTTATGTGTATGTTGACTCCAACATTGGAGGGCAACATCAACTGGCTTATTTCGGAACGGAGTCTTATGATGCCGGAGTGATTGCTGCCAGATTGTTGATGGATCGGCTTTCTTCGTCTTCCGATATATTGATGGCGCGAATTATTCATAGTGGGAAGAATGACTCTAATCAGGGAAAGAACAGGCGGGAAGGTTTCTGCCATTATCTCACGCAAACAGGATTCAATGGAAATCTGCATGAAGTGGAGCTGAAAATAAATGATTCAGTGTATAACTTCATGAAACTGGATGAAATATTTGAAGCTAATCCAAATATAAATGGGGCTGTTATCTTCAATTCAACTTGTTATATTTTAGGGAATTACCTGAAAGCGAGAGGAATGCAGTCTGTTAAACTGGTTGGTTATGATCTTATCGGGAGAAATACACAGTTGCTTTCCGAAGGTGTCATAACCGCATTGATTGCGCAGCGTCCGGAGCGTCAGGGATATGATGGTATTAAATCATTGTGTAATCATCTGTTGTTCAAACAGGGCAGTGAGAAGGTTAATTTGATGCCTATCGATATTCTTCTCAAAGAGAATCTGAAATATTATCTGAACAATAAATTATAAACATATAAATTTGTAAGAACTATGAATGAATTATTTAACGTAAAAGGCAAAGTAGTTGTTATCACCGGTGGAGCTGGTATTTTAGGTAAAGGTATTGCTGCGTATCTCGCAAAGGAAGGTGCAAAAGTAGTTGTGCTCGACAGAAGTGAAGAAGCAGGAAAAGCATTGGTAGACAGTATCAAAGCCGAAGGAAATGAAGCTATGTTCCTTTACACGGATGTGATGGATAAAGAAGTGTTGGAAGGCAACAAAGTGGAAATCATGAAGGCTTATGGCCGTATTGATGTTTTGTTGAACGCTGCCGGAGGTAACATGGCAGGTGCAACTATTGCTCCGGATAAAACTTTTTTCGATTTACAGATTGACGCATTCAAGAAAGTAGTGGATTTGAACCTTTTCGGTACAGTATTGCCTACAATGGTATTTGCTGAAATTATGGTAGAACAGAAGAAAGGTTCTATTGTAAACTTCTGTTCTGAATCGGCTCTTCGTCCATTGACCCGTGTGGTAGGTTATGGTGCGGCAAAAGCAGCTATTGCCAACTTTACTAAATATATGGCTGGCGAACTGGCTTTGAAATTCGGTAACGGTCTGCGTGTAAATGCCATCGCTCCGGGATTCTTCCTGACCGATCAGAATCGTGCATTATTGACTAATCCGGATGGTTCTCTGACCGATCGTTCAAAGACCATTCTCGCTCATACTCCATTCAACCGTTTCGGTGAACCGGAAGACCTTTATGGAACAATCCATTATTTGATTAGCGATGCTTCTAACTTCGTAACAGGTACAGTAGCTGTTATCGACGGTGGATTTGATGCATTCTCTATCTAATATTGGGATGATATCATTCTGTTTTTAATCATAATTAGTAACTTGTAATCAGGAAAGAATAATATGTATTTATGTGAACAAACTTGGCGCTGGTATGGTCCTAATGACCCGGTTAGCTTGTGGGATATTAAGCAGGCAGGCGCTACTGGTATAGTAAATGCTCTTCATCACATTCCAAATGGTGAAGTGTGGACAGTAGAAGAGATCATGAAGCGTAAGCAAATGATTGAAGAAGTGGGTCTGACATGGTCTGTGGTAGAAAGTGTACCTGTACACGAGCATATCAAAACACAGACGGGCGACTTTATGAAATACATCGAAAACTATAAGGAAAGTATCCGTAATCTGGCGAAGTGTGGCGTGATGGTAGTTACTTATAACTTCATGCCTGTATTGGACTGGACCCGCACAGATCTTGCCTATACAATGCCGGACGGCTCTAAAGCACTCCGCTTTGAAAAAGCAGCTTTTGTAGCTTTCGATCTTTTCATCTTGAAACGTCCGAATGCTGAAAAAGACTATACTCCGGAAGAAATAGCTAAAGCGAAAGCTCGTTTTGAGCAGATGAGCGAAGACGACAAGAAATTGTTGGTTCGTAATATGATTGCCGGACTTCCGGGTTCGGAAGAAAGTTTCACAGTAGAACAATTTCAGCAAGCATTAGATCGTTATGACGATATTGATGCAGAGAAGCTTCGTTCCAACCTGATTTTTTTCTTAAAAGAAATTGCTCCTGTTGCCGATGAAGTAGGAGTGAAACTGGTGATTCATCCGGATGATCCTCCTTATACCATCTTAGGTTTGCCTCGTATTTTGAGTACGGAAGAGGATTTCAAGAAATTGATTGAAGCCGTACCTAACGAATCTAATGGCCTCTGCTTGTGTACAGGCTCTTTCGGTGTGCGTGCCGACAATGATCTTGCAGGTATGATGGAGCGTTTTGGCGACCGTGTGAACTTCGTACACTTGCGCAGTACACAACGTGACGAGGAAGGAAACTTCTACGAAGCTAATCACTTGGAAGGAAATGTAGACATGTACAACGTAATGAAGAGCCTTATTCTTCTACAACAGCGTCGTAAATGCTCTATCGCTATGCGTCCCGACCACGGACATCAAATGATTGATGACTTGAAAAAGAAAACGAATCCGGGATATTCTTGCCTGGGCCGTCTTCGCGGCTTGGCAGAACTTCGCGGCTTGGAAATGGGTATTGCAAAATCTATCCTCTAATCGAAGTACATAGTTAGCACTTTATTATCAAACACTACGGCTATTATTGATTGAAATAATAGTTGTAGTGTTTTTCATTTGCTCTTTTTCACTGGTTGAGGAATAAGTGAAGCGAATAAATCTCCAACATGTATATCTTTATCAGCTTTCTTTGTTTTTCTTTCTTTTTTCGGTTCGGGAATAATAAGTAAAGCTATTTGTGCGCAAGCCTCTGCATCTGCCAGTGCGTGGTGGTGATTCTCTAAATGATATCCGCATCGTTCTGCTACCGTATGCAACTGATGATTGGGCAAATCTTTTCCAAAGACTTTCCTCGAAGTACGGCAAGTACAATAAAACTTATAATCAGGATAAGTCATGTCATATAATTCGTGAACCGCCCGGAGACAACCTTCATCAAAAGGACTGTTGTGCGCTACAAGTGGCAGACCGTCTATCAATGGTTTGATTTCCGCCCATACTTCCGGAAATTCGTCGGCTTCCATCGTGTCGTCGTAAGTTAAGCCATGAACAGCTGTGGTCCATTGCGTATAATAATTGGGGCGGGGACGGATCAGACGATAGATTTTATTCGTTATTTTTCCTTCCCTTACGATGACAACCCCAACACTGCATACGCTGGTACGTTTGCCGTTGGCTGTTTCAAAGTCGATAGCTGCAAAGTTTATCATCGTTTCTATTATTTTTTCGGATACAAATATAGCATAAAAAATGAGGTTGGAGAAAATATAGTAACAGGATTGGCAAATAGAAACCTTTTACTAAAAATTGAATTAAAATGGACTTTGGGGAAACATTTCCAATAAAAAACTCTTCTTTTAAAGAATTTACACTATTTTTGTTCGACATAAACCAAAGGCATGGACAAAATGGAAAATCCGGGACCATTTGCCCCCTCCTGTCCAAATCAAATTGATCCCCTGAATCCAATCTAAATTGATCCCTTTTGTCCAGCTGAAAGTGACCCCTTCAAATTGAACGTACGGATATACTGGTGATGTTCCGCTTCCGGATATCACAACGAAAGAAAAGGCGCAGCAATATATCGGTTTGGATATGGCTGCCGAAAAGGTAGGCAAAGATAAATTTCTCGAAGAGATTGTCCCTGAATGGCTTCAAAAGGCAAAGGCAAACGGACGCATCATTGATTAGAATTTATTTTCGCTATATTTGCGTACAAAATAGATCCATGTATACAGAATATCAGCCTTCTCATTTACTTGTTCCCTACATTGATAGCTATTGGGAGTTTAAGGGCAATCCGGATTATGGTATGCGCATCCATATTCTGCCGGATGGTTGTACCGATTTTATATTTACGCTGGGAGAGGTGGCTAATGCTGTTGAAGAAGGGAGTCTGATTATGCAACCCTATCGTTCCTATTTTGTAGGACCTATGACAAAATATTCGGAACTCGTCACTTATACAGAATCGATTCACATGTTTGGCGTTCGTTTTTTACCTTGTGGTTTGTCTTGCTTTACAAACCTGCCTCTACACGAATTTGTGAATAGCAGAGTCAGTACTAATGAGATGAAGGCTGTTTTTGATGACACTTTTATTGAAAAATTAGGTGAGCAGAAGCATGTCACAGATCGAATACGAGTAGTGGAAGAATATTTGCTGGCATATTTGGCGCGTCATTATCAGCCTGCCGATTCTCATGTCGCTATGGCAGTGAACATGATTAATCATTCCAAAGGAAAACGTTCAGTTCGCAGCTTGATGGATGATGTCTGTTTGTGTCAGCGTCATTTTGAGAGAAAGTTCAAGCATTATACCGGATTTACTCCTAAAGAATACAGCCGTATTGTTAAATTTAAGAATGCTGTGGAATTGTTGAGAACCACAACATCAGCCAATCTGTTGACTACGGCAGTTGATGCAGGATACTATGATTTAGCGCATTTTTCAAAAGAGATTAAGTCGATGTCCGGCAATACTCCTGCGTCTTTTCTTTCCCTAACCGTTCCGGAAGAAACCACACTTACTTATATCGAACCACAAAGATAGATTAGGTAAAAGTCGCTTTTTTACAATAGAATGGGAAGATATGCCGTTACCTTTGCAAGGTTAATAAAAAACAATCAATTTATGACCACAAAAACAATGAAAGAGAAAGCAACAGAATTGTTGCAGAGATGTGAAGTAGTTACCCTTGCTTCTGTGAATAAAGAAGGTTATCCCCGCCCTGTACCGATGAGCAAAATCCTGACAGAAGGAATTTCCACTATCTGGATGTCTACCGGAGCAGATTCACTAAAAACAATTGATTTCTTATCGAATCCGAAAGCAGGATTATGCTTTCAGGATAAAGGAGACAGCGTGGCGTTAACGGGGAAAGTGGAAGTTGTAACTGACGAAAAGATGAAGCAGGAACTTTGGCAGGATTGGTTTATCGATCATTTTCCCGGTGGTCCCACTGATCCCGGCTATGTCTTGTTGAAATTTGAATCGAATCACGCAACTTATTGGATTGAAGGAATATTTATCCATAAGAAACTCGACTAATTCTACTCGGAAAGATAGAGGAATAGCGGATTTAATGAGGCTGTTCTCGAACAGCCTCGTAATTCATTTAGAATTCAAATTTTTCCAATTTCATTTCAGCCAATTTCTGAATGATACCTACATATTGAGCGAAATGAGGAGATTTTTCGTGTGCTGCCAATACTTCGGCATTCTGCCAAGTTTCGCAAATCATGAAAACGTCAGGACGCGTGCTGCTTTCGAAAGTATCATAAGCAATGCATCCTTCTTCTTTTAAAGAACAGGCAGTCAGTTCTTTTGCCGCTTTTATTGTTTCTTCGCGGTTGGATTCGTTTACACGAACAAAAACATTTAATCTGATCATAGTCTTTTTTATTTATATAATTAAAAGAATTGCTTTCTCACAGTATCTGTGAAAAGTCGGAGGCAAAGATACTATTTTTCTATACTTCTGGTGAGTTTATTTCAAAAATTCATATAAACTTCATGTCATCCTAAAAAAACAATTATATTTGCATCTGAATTCTAAAAGCAATGATTTTGGGCACAATTCTTAAATTTGTTATAGCTTAATATTAGCCTCATAAACCACAGGCTAATTTCTTTCGTTTGAGTAGTTCTATACTTGAACAGGTTTTTCATTTTATCATTTTTATTATTCACTGCATCGTTTTTCAAAACTGATGCAATTAAGGTATTCAGGCTTTTAGTCCGGTTTATGCTAATCAGATGGGAGTGGTGGGTGCGTTGAGAATGAATGGAAAATTTCGTAAGAAATAGTAAGCTGAACATAGAAGAAGAAATAAAAAGGATTGAGCTGCAGCCGGTTGATCCTTTGGATAGAATCAGGCAGATCATTGGTGTCGTACAGGTTTCGCTGACTTCGCTGAAAACAACTGTTGTCGGATATCAGTTTCGAAGTGCTGAAGAAGAGATTCTTTTCTTTAAAGTCTCGAAACCGCAGATTTCCGGTCTGTTGATGTTTTATGTCCGTTTGTATCAGATTGAAAAGAATCGTATCGACAAATCTCTGTCATCCCAATGCAGATATCTGAAGATTGAATTGGAGAACCTGCAAAAATCATTTTTGAATAATGACTTTTATGAATATTACCGTGCCGGTCGAACAGAGCTTGATAACCGCTATTTTATTCGGGAGAATTATGATATTCTTTCTGATATACATTGTCATCTACTGGATAGAGATATTTCTTTTACCACCTTGCATGATTCGAGTGTTGCAGAAATTCTGGCGAATAATCGCTTGATAGAATATGTGTCGGAGGAAATAGAGCAGCTGACAGAGAAACTTCATCTTAAATTCACTTCCATTGTAGACAGTAAACTGTTGCAATGGACGGACAGTAAAGTTGCTTTGGTTGAGTTTATCTACGCCTTGTATGCAGGTAAATGCTTTAGTAATGGAAATACGAGTTTGAAAGACATTGCTTTTTGTTGCGAAACACTGTTTAATATCGAGATAGGTGATTTTTATCGTATATTCTTGGAAATCAGGAATAGAAAGAAAAGCAGAACCCAATTTCTGGATAAGTTGAAAGAACAGATTATAAAGATGATGGATGAGCTTGACAGATAAATTTCAGGGCGTCTTGTGACATCTTGTGAATTATACAAATGGCTATTATCCAACTTTGCGGAGAAATATAATTGATTCACAAAGAAAGATAATCGCTTTTGTATAGTTATGGAAACAACATTTACATGGGAGATAAGGGTGAAGAATTGCCCCTTATTAATTAAGAAATGCAGTCACTGTGATAGTGACCGCTTTTATTGCAGTGATAAGTTCAGGATGAATGCACAGAAGAAAAACATTGATGTCTGGCTGATTTATAGATGTGTGAAATGTGATAACACTTGTAATATGACTCTGTTGTCACGAACTAAACCCGACTTGATTGATAAAAAGCTCTTTCACAGCTTTTCTATGAATGACAGGGAAGTTGCCTGGCAATATGCCTTTTCTGCCGGAGTGGCAAGTAGGAATAATCTTCAATTAGATTATGACAGTGTTGAATATGAGGTGATAAATACCGTCTCTTTAGAAGACATCCTGAATATGAGTAGTGAGATCATAAGTATCCAAGTCAAGTGTGATTTCGACTTGAGCCTTAAATTATCCTCATTGATAAAAAGATGTCTGCCTTTTTCCAGTACCCGCTTGAAGCTGCTGTTTGAAAAAGGGTATATTTCTTTACTTTCCGGCAAAACATCTTCCAAGTGTAAGGTAAAGAATGGCGATACTATTTTGATGGATCGAAAAAGCCTGATTGATTTCTTGGGATAAAATCGGTTTTACAGTTTTTTTTAATAGCTTTGTGAAATGATAATTCGCATTCTGTAAAAGAGGTTGTACTATTAAGATTGAAGATATGAAAAAGGTATGTTTATTAGCTTTTGTTTTGTTTACTTGGAGTATCGTTGTGAATGCACAGGAAAGTGATGGACGATACGTTGAAGTGACCGGTTCTTCTGAAATAGAAGTCGTTCCGGATGAGATTCATTTTCTGGTTCAGATTAAGGAGTATTGGCAAGAAGAATACACCGGTAAATCAAAAAAAGAAGAAGATTTTCATACGAAAGTGCCATTGGCAATGATAGAGAAAGATTTGCGTAAAAGTTTGCGCAAAATAGGAATAACGGATGATGCTATCCGCACACAGGAAATAGGAGATTATTGGCGTCAGAGAGGAAAGGAGTTTCTGATAGGTAAGCAATTGGATATCCGGCTTACGGATTTTGAGCAGATTAACTCTATTATTCGTTCAGTCAATACGTGGGGAATTGAGTCCATGCGCATCGGAGAACTCAAACATAAGGATTTGCCAATGTATCGGAAACAAGGTAAGATTGAAGCACTGAAGGCTGCCCGTGAGAAAGCATCTTATCTGGTGGAAGCGATGGGGCAGCAGTTGGGTGAAGTGATTCGTATCATCGAACCTGCCGATAATAACATAAGCCGTTATCTTCCTTTCGAAGCGCAGAGCAATGTAAGCATGGGTGCGGCAGCTACCGAGCAGTACCGGGTTATCAAGCTACGGTATGAAATGACGGCTCGTTTTGCCATTAAATAAAAATAGTCTATCTTTGTCGCATGACAAGAAATAATAAATCGGATTTGGTTTAGTAAACAATCTGTGTTTCTGATACAGATTGTCCTTTCGTTTGCTCTCGGATGATTCCTTCCGGGAGTACTCTTTATGTCTTTATAATTTCAATTTTTAACTTGCGTACAAGGGTGCTAAAAGTATCGTGGTGCTTTGTAACGTGTACGCTGTATACATTAAGATCATGAATAACGAAAATCAAACAATTCACAAATTCGACTTTAATTTAAACTGGTATGGCTGGAATGATAAACTAAGCCAACTAAAACAAGAATCACTCTACAGCACTCTTCCTCATGGACGTATATCCATAGTACATCGTACCTGCTACGAGGTCGTTTCCGAAAACGGATTGTTTCAGTGTGAACTCACGGGAAACATGATGTATGGGAAATCTGATGCTGAATTACCCTGTACGGGTGATTGGGTGCTTTTTCAACCATTTGATGAGAATAAAGGGATTATTGTCGATATGCTACCTCGTGAGCGGACATTGTATCGCAAGAAAAGCGGTACAGTTGCCGATAAGCAGGCCATTGCTTCTTACGTCGATAAAGCATTTATTGTGCAGAGCCTTGACGATAATTTCAATGTCCGCAGAGTAGAACGTTTTATGGTTCAGGTATTAGAAGAAAACATCAAGCCTGTATTGGTACTTAATAAATCCGATTTAGATTTTGACAGGCAGAGTGTTGAAGAACAAATAAATCATATCTCCAATCAGATACCCGTATTTTTTACGAGCATTCATCAACCCCAAACGATTCTCCGGTTGCGGGAATCCATATCAGAGGGAGAAACTGTTGTGTTTGTCGGTTCTTCGGGTGTCGGGAAAAGTTCTCTGGTAAATGCACTCTGTGAAAAATCTGTGTTGCTTACCTCCGATATAAGCCTGTCCACAGGAAAAGGCCGGCATACATCAACCCGTCGGGAAATGGTATTGATGAATGATTCGGGTGTTTTAATCGATACTCCGGGTGTGCGTGAATTTGGCTTGGTTATCGACAATCCAGACTCACTGGCCGAAGTACTTGAAATCTCTGACTATGCAGAATCGTGCCGTTTCAAAGATTGCAAGCATATCAACGAACCGGGTTGTGCTGTTTTAGAAGCAGTCAATAGCGGTGTGTTAGATTATAAAGTTTATGCAAGCTATCTGAAACTTCGCCGGGAAGCGTGGCACTTTTCAGCTTCCGAACATGAGAAACGTAAAAAGGAGAAGTCCTTTACAAAACTTGTAGAAGAAGTAAAGAATCGTAAGGCAAATCGCTGATTTCTATTTAAACGATGCAGGTATTGGAATTTATTTTTTTCTTTAAAAGAGCAAAAAAGTTTTAGTTGCGCAAAAAGGCTGCGCACCACTGCATCTATCTTTGTCGAAGAAACAAGAAAACAGGTCAAGTACGGGTTACTTCCATACATCCTGTTAAGATATTGACTCATACGATTATCAGTTTTCCTGTTTCGTAAAGGGGCAGTAGCTCAGTGGGTAGAGCATCATACATAATCTTGAGATTATCCTGATGAAAAAGGTCAATTAAGATTTACTTCTATCCTGTGACGGTCGTCGGTTCGACTCCGGCCTGCTCCACAAAAAATAAATATAGAGGTAGGACAGCAGCTTCGGGATTATCTGAAATGAGGTCAACCGGGGCTTACTTCTTAACGGTGGATAACGCTGGTTCGAATCCGGCCTGTTCTACCTCTTTTTATCAACTAAGGTCAAGGAAGACTTACTTCAAAACCGCAGGAATGCTCCATTGATTCACAGTCTTCCGATTACCTTACTTAAAAAAACAAAGTTATGAATAAAGATTTGTTGAAAGTGTCTATCAGGCAGAATGCAATCTATTTGCCTTTGATAGAAGAAGAGAAAAAGCAGGAAGAGTTGACTTCGACTACCATTGCATTGGTAGCCCAACTCCGTAAAGTAGGATATAGCTTGTCCGAAGAACTGCTGCATGCCATTAATCAGTTATATCCGGCTCAACAGATGATGATTCTTCAGGTGATGAAAGAAGCGTTGGGCGTGACGCTAAACTGGTCTCCATTGGTGAAAGGGTGGGATGTACCTACCGGAGAAACGCGCTTGGATCATCTGGTTACATGGATCGCTAACCTGTTTAATAGCCAGAAAGGCGTTAAACTACCTTGCGGACACGTGATCCCTGATAATACATTCCCTATGGAACGATACAATGGTTGTCCGTTCTGCGGAACCCCGTTCCAAACGGCTACTACGGAATATTTCGGACAGGGAAGTAAACTGAAAGTGCTGGAACTTTGGCAGGACAAGGAGTTGAATGCTTTTTTCTGTGACTTGCTTGAATCGCGCACGGCTCTTGATGCCACACAAGCGGATAGCTTGAAAATAATGCTTGGCGAACTTCCGTTACCGGCAGTCGGAATCAAAATGAAGGAGACATTGATGTTGGTGATAGATACATTGGTGGAACAGGATAGAGCGCAGGAAGCGCAAATCTATTTCTCTACTCCGAATGATATATTGCGTTATCTGTGGTATAAGAAAACCGGATTCCTGCAAATCATAGAGCCTAAGACTATTATCCGTAAAACAGGTAGAAACAACACACATATATGTGGAGTTTTGGATAAAAGTCGTTCGGCAGCTCAAGCGAAGCGTGAGGAGTTGAAGTTGAAATATACGCGTCGTGAATGTAAAATGGTAGCTCTTTGGTTGAACAACCTGACAATGGCTCCGGAGAAGGCTTGCGAAATCATGCATCCGAAAAGAGAGATGTGGGTACGTATGATACGTGCGTTGCGTCTGGCGGAATATGCCCGTAAGCCGGAATTCGGAAATTTGAAGGAATTGATGGATATATTCTACCGCGAGGCATATACCGTTTGGCAGGGAGAAGTGGAGCGCAACCGTTTGAAGGCGGATGCGGAACAGACATTTGCTTTGTTAAAGCAGCGACCGGGTATGTTTGCACGTTCTTTATTTGCGAATATGCTTTGGTTCGGAGCGGAAGAGACGTTGGCTGTATTTAAAGAAGTGGTTCATTTGTTGCCAGCACGTTTGGTCGTTACTTTGGGTATGTATGCGGAGAGCTACTTTGAACCGGGACGTAAGAGAATGGTGAAACCTTTAGGGGGGAATGCTCTTTTGATAGAACCACATTATTTGGTGGGGCTGTATATGGAGGATCAGCTAAAAGCGATGGTGAAGGATGTACAGGATTTGTGTAAGGAAGTCGTAGCTGCCCGTTTCGCCAGTGCAACTGTCGAAAGTGAAAACAAAAGTATGTATATTGACCCTATGTTGTTCCATATCCCGTTGGCTATCGGCGATCGTAGCGAAACAATTCAGGATACTTCCTGTGCTTTGCAGGGAACGCGTTTCCCGGTAGAGGGAGATAAAGTGCGATTGTTTATGCAGTGGGGAAAAGGGCTTCCGGCACAGCATCTTGATATGGACTTGAGTTGTCATATCACTTTGCCTTCCACAACAGAAGTTTGTTCCTTCTTCAACTTGCAAGCTATTGGCGCTAAACATAGCGGGGATATCCGAAGTATTCCTAATAAGAAAGGTACTGCCGAATATATCGAGCTGGATTTGAATGAACTGAACCGTGTAGGTGCGGAATATGTCGCTTTCACTTGCAATGCATATAGCAACGGGACTATCTCTCCTAATCTGGTGGTAGGTTGGATGAACTCTGCCTATCCAATGAAGATATCGGAAAGAACAGGAGTAGCTTACGATCCTTCTTGCGTGCAACATCAGGTACGTATTTCCCAAAGTTTGCAGAAAGGGCTTGTTTTCGGAGTTCTGAAAGTGAAAGAACGGGAAATTGTTTGGCTGGAAATACCTTTTGGTGGACAGACGATTCTTTCTTTGGATACACAGACCATCGAAAAGTATCTGGATAAGCTGGAAGCGAAAACAACTGTTGGTGAACTGTTAGCTGTCAAAGCACAGGCGCAGGGATTGAAGTTAGTTGATATTCCGGAAGCGGACGAGATATATACCCGTGAATGGGCATTGAATACTGCCGCTGTGACTAAATTACTGTTGGGTGATTAAATTCTTGGGAGGAATTGTCTTTTTCCTCCTAAGATTTAAAGGTCGCATCGCATAAAGTTATACCTTTGTATGCGATAGATTAATCGTCTGACAGCTGTTGAACTTTCGTCTGACAACTGTTATCTTTCCGTCTGACAACTGTCAGACGAAAAAGATACAGCTGTCAGACGATTATTTTTATATGAACTGAAGATTAAAGTTCAATGAACAGGCGATTAAATATACGTAGTGAAAGTAATAAATGTATGAACTAATAAAAAGATATACTTATGAGTGCTCAATATGATTTGTATGAAACACCGGATCCTGATTGTACCGGAGAACAAAAGCCTTTGCATGCCCGTATCGTTCCAAATGGAACTTACTCGAAAAAAGAATTCCTGGAACGTGTATCTCGTTCTTCCCAGACTTTTAACTATAACGTGATAGATGCGGTGGTAGGAGTTGTATTGGATGAACTAGCCGAAACGTTAGCAGAGGGATATATCGTAGAACTTGGCGAACTCGGGCATTTTAGCATCTCTTTGAAATGTACGCATAAAGTAATGACTAAACGGGAGATTCGTGCCGAATCAATCTGTTTTGATAACGTGCATTTGCGTACTTCCAAAGAGTTCAAAAGGAAGATTAAGCGTGAGATAGAGTTGGAACGTGTGGACAAATCCAAACACTCTTCTCAAAAAGTGGAATTTTCTATGGAGCAACGCCAACAGCTTTTACAGGAATTTCTAAGGAAAAATGGTGGTATTACCCGATTGGAATATAGTAGCCTGACCGGACTTTCCCGACTGAAAGCAATAGATGATTTGAATACTTTCATTGAGAAAGGGATTCTTCGTAAACGTGGAACTGGAAGAACCGTGTTTTATGTTTGGCAACAAGAGTAATAACAATCAATTCAAAGATTTCTTCTTGTTATTGCTAACAATTTTGTACCTTTGTTTGTCTATAGAAAAAACAGTAGGATTATGGCAAGTATAACAATTCCTTATGCAGTAGCAGATTTCATAGAAATGCGTGAACGTGGTTTCTATTACGTAGATAAGACCCAATATATAGCTAAGCTTGAAGATTATAAGGCTCCTGTATTTCTGCGTCCCCGTCGCTTTGGGAAGAGTTTGTTAGTCTCTACTCTAGCTTGCTATTATGACCGTACGAAAGCGCATCGGTTTGAAGAATTGTTTGGTGACACGTGGATTGGAAACCATCCGACAAAAGAACATAACCGTTATATGATAATTCGTTATGACTTCTCCGCAATGGTAATGTCAGACCATATTCAAGGGCTGGCACAGAATTTTAATGACCTGAATTGCGGTCCGGTAGAAGTAATGGTAGCACATAATCGTGATTTGTTTGGTGATTTTGAATTTAGCAATCGTGGCGATGCATCTAAAATGCTGGAAGAAGTGCTTACTTACGCCCGCTCTCACGAATTGCCTAAAGTCTATATTTTGATTGATGAATATGATAATTTCACCAATCAATTACTTACTGCCTATAATGATCCACTCTATGAAGAAGTTACTACTAATGACAGCTTTCTGCGTACTTTTTTTAAAGTAATTAAAAAAGGTATTGGTGAAGGTAGTATCCGTACTTGTTTTTGTACAGGTGTGCTGCCTGTCACTATGGATGATTTGACTAGTGGATATAATATTGCAGAGATATTGACTCTTGAGCCTAATTTCCTGAATATGCTTGGGTTTACATACGAAGAAACTGAAACATATCTACGTTATGTGCTTGATAAGTATTCTACAGGACAGGATCGCTTTGACGAAATATGGCAACTAATAGTGAGTAACTATGATGGTTATCGTTTCCGTCCGAATGGAGATCGGTTATTCAATGCCACTATCCTTACTTACTTCTTCAAGAAATTTGCAGCCAATGCCGGTAGTATTCCGGACGAATTGGTAGATGAAAATCTACGTACTGACATTCATTGGATTCGTCGGTTGACTCTTTCGCTGGATAATGCGAAAACGATGTTGGATGCATTGGTAATTGACGATGAATTGCCTTATAATGTGGCTGATCTTGCTAGTAAGTTTAATAAGAAAAAGTTTTTTGATAAAGAGTTTTATCCCATTAGTTTGTTTTATTTGGGAATGACGACGTTGAAGGATAAATTTGTAACCACATTGCCTAATATGACGATGCGTAGTGTATACATGGACTACTATAATCAACTGAACAAAATAGAAGGCAATGCACAACGTTATGTTCCTGTGTATCGGCACTATGATTCCAATCGAAGCTTAGAACCACTCGTTCAGAATTATTTCGAACAATATTTGGGACAATTTCCAGCACAAGTTTTTGATAAGATCAATGAAAACTTTATCCGGTGTTCTTTCTACGAACTGGTATCGCGTTATTTAAGTAGTTGTTATACCTTTGCCATCGAACAGAATAATTCAGTAGGCCGATCAGACTTTGAAATGACCGGTATTCCCGGTACAGATTACTATACGGATGATCGTGTGGTCGAATTTAAATATTATCGTATGAAAGAAGCTGAAAAGATGCTTGCGCTTTCCGAGCCTCTTCCCGAGCACGTGGAACAGGTGAAAAGATACGGTGAAGACACTAAGAAAAAGTTTCCTAATTATAATGTACGGACATATGTGGTGTACATTTGTGCTAATAAGGGATGGAAATGTTGGGAAGTATGAGACAATAAAATCTGCAATATTGCACTAACTGTTTATGAAAAATGAGAGTCATATTATCTCTCGAATGATTTCCGGAGATATAAATGCTTTTAAACTTCTTTTCGATCGTTACTATTCTCAAGTGCGTTTCTTCACATTGGGGATAGTGAAAGATTCTTTTGTTGCCGATGATATAGCTCAAAATGTATTTATCAAGGTCTGGACAAAAAGAGAATTGATTGATTGCGAACGGAAGTTTAATAACTATTTGTATTCCATCACAAAGAATGAGATAACAGATTATTTCCGTTCCTTAGTCATTTCAGAACCTTTGGAAAGCATTTCATATCTGAAGGATAGCGATCATACAGATGAAATGATAGAAAGTGTTTATGATCTGTCACATATTAAAGAACTGGTGATGAAAGAAGTGGATAATATGCCTCCGCAGCGTCGTGCAGTGTTTGTCATGAGTCGTTTGCAAGGATTGTCTAATGATGAGATAGCCTCTAAACTAGGAATATCCAAACGCACGGTAGAACGCCATCTGAATATAGCGTTGCATATACTTCGTGAAAAACTGGGAGGATTTCTTTATTGGATTGCTGTTTTGTTCATTCTTTCTCTCTGATTTTAATTTTTCCGCTCTGCCATACTACTTTTTGTTACACCTCTATTCCCAATTAATAGTTTATAAATGTTAAAGTCGAAAAAGCATTGGGTGTACTTTTTCTAGCTTCCGTATATCAGATATAACCAGATAATACGAAGAAAAATGAAACTCTTACCTCCCGGAATATTGAAAGACTATTTCTATAACTTGAAGAAGGATATCACTTCAAGTGCGTTTGGACGATGGTTCATAGAGAATGAGTCTAAACCGGAATTCGATCAGGAATTGCAAGAAATTTGGAAAGAATCGTCTCAAGTAGCCTGTGACCGCGAAATGACCTCTTCTGCATTTGTGAAGGTCTGTGAAGCTATTGGCGGAGTAGCTCCGTCTCCTCAAAAGAGTACATTCACGAGAACAATACATTATCTGATACGTGTTGCAGCTATTCTGTTTATTCCTTTATTGGGAGCTACTCTTTATCTATATCTGGATAACAAGGAATCACAAGTCAACTGGATAGAAGTCTATGCCGAATATGGGCAAAAGAAAGAAGTTATTTTGCCCGACCAGAGTAAAGTCTGGCTGAATTCCGGTACACATATTATCTATCCCGAACGGTTTACCCAAGTTCGCCAGATATTTGTTAGCGGAGAAACCTTTCTGGAAGTGACAAAAGATCCGGAACGTCCTTTTATTGTAGATACAAAAGATTTAAGCATCAAAGTGCATGGAACAAGATTTAATGTACGTTCTTATACGGAAGATAAAGGCACGGAAGCCACACTGCTTGAAGGAAGTATTTCTTTGTTGGTGAAGGGAGATTTAAATCAGCATGATATTTTCCTTGTTCCGGGTGAGAAAGCCATACTGGATAAAAAACAAGTTAAACTTGAAAAGTTTGACGTCGATGGGTATCAATCCTGGCGAAACGGACAGTATACATTCAGAGACAAGACACTGCAAGAGATTATAACGGAACTTCAACGTCTGTTCAATGTTCAGATTGTGATAAGGGATAAAGCGCTACTCAAAGAAATTTTCTTTGTCACATTTGCCCAGGGACTTTCTTTGGATGAGATGCTCGAAGCATTGAATATAGACAATGAATTATGTATCAAGCGAGATCAGGATATTATTGAAATTTCAAGAAAGACGAGATAGACAACCCAGTTATTAACCTTAAAATACATGTGCGGAATGGATGGATAAACAAATAAAAAAATAAACGAGAAAGTGGTTGCGACACTTTCCCGTTTTGGAAATCAGTTAACAAAATTAATTATTAACTTAGATCATTGCCAAAGGTATGAAATATCATGAAAAACCGGCTCATTTTAGAGAGCTATTTAGCAATCTTTTACCAATTCTATTGGCGCTATTTATCTGGACGAATCCGGTATTGGCGCAGAATAATGGAGAACTTATCACGCTTAGTCTCAAAAATAAGACAATTGGTGAGGCGTTGGAAACAATCAATAAGCGATACAACTACACGTTTGTTCTTCGAACACCGGATATTGATACAAAAAGAAAAGTTTCAATAGACGCCAAACAACAAAAGATCGAAGATGTACTGAATAATCTGTTTCGGGGGCAGGATGTCTCTTTCGATATCAATAACAAAACTGTCCGTATCTCCAAGAATGTCAGGCAGAAAGACGCAGAATCTACACAGGGGGCTACTGCCAGAAACGTGACAGGACAAGTTACGGATAGTTCCGGCGAACCGATGATAGGTGTCAGTGTGATGGTGAAAGGAAGTAATAATGGAGTGGTGACCAATATGGATGGTAAGTACGAAATCAAAATCGATCATCCTAATCAAGTACTTCAATACTCTTTTCTCGGTTATCTGTCCCAGGAAAAAAGAATCGGAGACAACCGGATGCTGAATGTAACTTTAGAGGAAGATGTGAAAAAACTGGATGAAGTGGTTGTAGTAGGCTATAGCGTACAGAAGAAGAAAGATATAACGGGAGCTGTATCCACTGTTCTGGCAAAAGATATAGAAAATATTCCCGTGAATGATTTCGGGTCGGCACTTGCCGGACGTTCTGCGGGAGTACAAGTTATCACCCCTTCGGGGAAGCCGAATGAGGGTTTCTCTATCCGTGTCCGGGGAGCTACGTCTATCAATGCAGGAAACGAACCTTTGTATGTGGTGGATGGAGTGCCGACCAGTGACACAAAAACGATCAACCCTTCCGAAATAGAAAGCATTACGGTATTGAAAGACGCTTCTTCTGCTGCAATCTACGGAAATGCAGGTGCGAATGGGGTAGTACTGATTACCACCAAAAGAGGCCGGAAAGGTGAAGCGCAAATTGAGTTGAATGCCTACTATGGTTTTTCGGAACGTGCCAAGAGAATAGATGTTTTGAATAAAGATGAATATCAGGATTTACTTTCCGATTTGGGGTATCCGGCCATGGATACCTCCGTGTATAATGCCAATATCGACTGGCAGGATGAAATGTTTCGCAATGCGGCCATGCAGAATTATCAGTTATCCATTTCCGGTGGAAACGAAAAATCCCTTTATTACATTTCAGCCGGATTTATCAAACAGGATGGTATTGTAAAACCATCTTCATTTGAACGTATGAATTTTAAGATCAATCTGGAACAGGAATTGAAAAAATGGGTAAAGATCGGAACGAACCTAAGTTACAGTAAGATCAATGATGTCGATGTTTCGGATGGAAATTCCGAGACCGTTATTCTGCAAGCCATCACCACTCCATCTGTGGTAGGTAAATATAATGCGGACGGAACATTTCCTACGCTACCGTTTTTGTCTTCTTTGGAGAATCCTTTAAGTGCGGTAGAGTCATATACTCGTGATTATGTATATCATAAATTGTTGGGTAACCTCTATGCGGAGATTTCTTTTACTCCGGATCTGAAGTTAAAAACAAGCATGGGCATCGAAATGGGTGCTTCCCGGTACAAAGAATTTCTGGACCCGTTCAGTTCAGCTTGGGGACGTAACCAGCAGGGACAAGCGAGTTATAACACTTCGTTAAATTACAAATGGATCAACGAAGAAATTCTGACTTATACTAAGAAGATAGGAGATCACAGTTTCTCGGCTTTGGCGGGGTTTGTGGCTTCCCGCTATGTGGGAGAATCGGCAAACAGTTCTATACGTGGATTCTCTGATAATAAAATACATTCTATGAACGCCGGAACTGTATTAAACAAGCCAAGTGAAGATTATGGTGCATCTACCAATGCTTCTGTATTGGGGAGAGTGACCTATGACTACCAGAATAAGTACCTCGCCACTGTCAATTTCCGTGCTGACGGTTCTTCCAAGTTTGGCGTGAACAACCGTTGGGGGTATTTCCCTTCTTTCTCTTTGGGATGGAGACTGACTGGGGAGGAATTTATGAAACCATTGGATTGGTTGAGTGATTTGAAACTGCGTGTCGGCTGGGGACAGGTTGGTAATGACCAGGTGGGTTATTATAGTTCTTATGGGATTTATGGAATCGGAGCCAATTATAATATGGATGGCGTTATTTTACCAGGATATTATCAGAGCCAGATAGGGAATGATAAGTTGCGTTGGGAGAGAACTACCCAGACCAATGTGGGACTCGACTTCTCTTTCCTTAATGGAAGAATGACGTTGACTGCCGATGCATACTATAAGAAAACAACCGATTTGCTGTTAATGGTAAAGCTGCCTCAAACTTCCGGATTCGATTCGGGTATGCAAAATGTAGGTAGCGTGGTAAATAAAGGATTGGAGTTCCAACTGACCACGCGTAATCTGACCGGAGAACTAAAATGGACAACAGATTTTAATATCTCCACTAATAAGAATGAGGTGACAGATATGGCAGGAAGTCCTGCTATCTTTACCGGATCACTTGATAAGAAAATCTCCGGAAATGTGTCTATCATTCAGAAAGGACAGGCTTTAGGTTCTTTTTATGGTTTTCAGGCAGCAGGAGTAAACCCGCAAAACGGACGTATGATGTACGAAAAGGCTAACGGAATGTTAGTGTATGAAGAAGATTTGAGCGCAGATGAAGACCGCCGGATCTTGGGTTGTGCACAGCCGAAATTTTTGTATGGCATCAACAATGTCTTTTCATATAAGAATTTTGACCTGTCTTTCTTCTTTCAGGGTTCATACGGGAATGATATTTATAATGCCACCCGTATGTTTACCGAAGGAATGTTCGACTCCCGCAACCAGTCCGACCGTGTCCTGATGCGTTGGCGTAATCCGGGAGACTACACTACTGTGCCCCGTGCGGAGAAAGATAAATACCCGGCTATTTCTTCCCGTTTTGTAGAAGACGGATCTTACTTTAAACTGAAAAATGTGAAACTGTCATATACTTTGCCGCGTCCGCTGACCCGGAAGGCTTTGATGGACAGAGTGACGGTCTATATATCAGGGGATAACCTGGTGACTTTTACCAATTACAGAGGTTATGACCCGGAAGTGAATATCGGTGGAGGCAGTTCTTCGGCTATGGGAATCGACCAGGGTGTCTTCCCCCATGCAAGAACTTATATTCTGGGAGCTACTATTGTATTTTGAGCATTGTTCAACTCATTAAATCTAAAAAAGACATGAAACAGATATATTCTATATTTATATCCGCAGCTTTGCTGCTCAATGTAGGGCTGACCTCCTGTGATAGTTTCCTGACAGAAACACCGCAGGGAGAACTGACCGAAGCCAATGCTTTTACTTCCATAAAAGATGCGGAAGCACTGATTATCAGTTGCTATGACGGAATACAGAAGGGGCATGAAGAATATTATATGTGGTATTATATGATTCTTGCAGACTGTTTTGCGGATAATGCATACAGTGGTGGTGATGATGTGGATATCAATAATGTGTTCTTACGCGACCTGACTCCCCGTAATGCGGTTGTTATGAAATCATGGAAGTCGCTTTACGGAAGTATTATGCGTTGTAACGTAGCTTTGAAATATATACCTCAAATTAATGATCCGTTGTTGGACGCGGAAGCTTTTACCGGAGTGAGTAAACGTGAAGAAATGCTTGGAGAAGCTTCTTTCTTGCGGGCGTTGCATTATTTTAATTTAGTAAAGACCTGGGGATGTGTGCCTGTTGTGACTACTACGGGAAGCACTGCTCCGGCTGATGTGCAAGTGCCTCGTGCCGATTCGGAAGAGGAAGTTTATGCACGTATCATTGAAGATTTGGAATTTGCGTTGACCCGTTTACCGGACAAGCGTGCTACGGAAGCTGAAACCAGAGGATTTGCCAGTAAAGGGGCGGTTAACGCTTTGTTTGCAAAAGTGTATGCAACGAAAGGTGCACCCGGCAATGTAGAATGGGATAAGGTGAAGACCTATTCGGAAGCAGTGATGAATTCGCCGGTATACCGATTGGTGGATACGTATGACCATCTGTTTGACGATGAACATCGTAATAATAGTGAGACGATTCTGGCTGTACAGTATATCGCCAACAGTACGGAAAATAATTACGTACCTGTTCTTCTATTGCCTCCTTCCATGACAGAGCAGAATTGGCGTAAATATCTGACACCTTCCCAAAGTTTGCTGAAAGCTTTTGATGATGAAGGAGATCAGGTTCGTAAAAACTCTACGGTCATCTTTGAGGACATTAACAATATTTGGTTCGACCAGTATTATGCGCAACTGAAGAATGGACAATGGGAAACCCGCACATTGCCTTTCCCTTACAAGTGCAGGGCAAAGAATCGGGTAGGATGGGATTGCGGAGACTTGATCTATATTTTCCGTCTGGCTGATATTGTTTTGTTGCATGCAGAAGCAGTCAATGCTTTGTCCGGTCCGGCAACTGCAATAGCGGAACCCAATCTGCAAAAGATTCGTACCCGTATCGGACTTCAGGAATTGAATGCCAGTTCAAGAGAAGAACTGACCCGGCTCCTTTTGAAAGAAAGACGCTTGGAACTGGCTTACGAAGGAGAGCGATTCTTTGATTTGAAACGTTATGGAATTGCTCAAAGCACCCTGTCAAGTCTGACGTGGTCGGAAATTGTGGATGGAGAACAAACGACTGTTACGGGTAAATTCCCCGCACACATGTTGCTGATGCCTATTCCGCAGGAAGAAAGGGATCGTAATCCGAACCTAACTCAAAATCCGGGGTATAATTAATCCTCTTCCTTTATTAATCTTTAAATGAAGAAATATGAAAACGAATTTATATAAGCTTGTTTCATTCTATATATTTATCGGGTTACTGGCTGTTTCTTGCCAGAATCAGGATGAAATGTTTTTCGATCCGTCTGCCGAAGCACCTGTCATTGGAAAGTTATCCTTGAATCAGGAACAGTTGCAATATGGTGGGTCGGTAAAATTAAACGTGGAGGTGACGGATGCAGATGCCTTGTCGCACGTAGAAATACGCTTGGTTGCCAATCAGGCGGTGCTTTATTCCAAAACTCTTCCGGGAAATAATCAAAAGACATTGAAAGTGGAAGAAGAAATCGAAGTGCCGTTCGGACGTTTGTGTGGCGAGCAACTTGCTTCTCTGGAGGTTGTGGCTACAAATAAAAATGTGAAAACAGCAGAACAATCTTACGAGATTCCATTGGAAAGGCCGGATTTTGCACAATTATATGTAGTGGTTGGTGAAACAGGGGAAGAAATTGTGCTGCAAAGGGATGAAAGTAATCCGTTAACTCCTTATTTATATAAGGCTACTGTAGACTTGCCGAATAATACAAATGTGTTTATATATAGCGAGCCGGAAAAGAAAGGAATGGTATGGGGATTTGATGCCAGTACGAATACTTGCGAGTTGGCTTCGTCGCGTCCGGTTTCCCTTTGTGATTCACAGAGTACGGAAGAGAAAGTGAGAGAGGTGGTATTCGATGCTTTTTCTTTTGAGATTTCACCTCTGAAAAAGGAAATGACGGTAAATGATGTTGTCTTCATGCTATATAAGAAGAATGCGTCGGATAATGATTTTGTAAGCAATACACTTCGTGCCCAGAATGTTTCTTTGACAAACGGTGAAGAAGTGAGGACAGAATTGATTGATCTCAATGTGTTGAAGTTTGATCCGGATTTCTTTAAACTGGAAGGAGATAAGTTGATGTATATCGGGCAGACAGGTAATGTGACGTTATATATGAATACGATGTTCAACTTTGTTTTTGTAGAGAGTGCGGAAAATCCGTTAACTACTAATGTTTCCTATCCGGAAGTTTTGTTTGTGAATGGTTGGGGAATCGGTCGCCCGGAATTGTGGAACTATAATCCGGATTGGGATTTTAATAATGCAGTTATTTTCCGTAAAGTATCGGAAGATGCTACCCAAACTGTCTATTCACAGACTGTCATTGTCAGTAAATGGGTTCAATTCAAATTCTATAATCAGAAAGACTGGGGAGGTGAGTTCTCTTGTCCGAATATAACGTTTGAAGATGACAACTTTAAAGCCGTAGAAGAAAGCGGTAAACCGGGAAATTATAATATATCACCTTCGTTGGGTGATGACACGAGTTATAAATCAGCAGTTGCCAAGATTACATTTATTGTCCCGAAATCGGGAAATGCAACTCGTTTTCAGAGTACTATTCTGGTAGAGAGTGACCGGGATTAAGCAATCACTTATCATTTAACTAATTTGTATTATGCATAAAAAGATTCAATATATATTGTTGCTTATGTTATTTACCTGTTTGATACCTGTTACGGCGAAAAACAAAAGCCGGATCAGTCTGAATGATGAATGGCAGTTCAAGCAATCTATATCTCAAAGTTGGCTCCCGGCACAAGTGCCCGGAGCTGTACATACCGATTTGATGAATAATCGTATGATAAAGGACCCGTTTTACGGAGTAAATGAGAAATCCCTGCAATGGATTGGAGAAAAGGATTGGGAATATAAAAAGACTTTCATAGTAGATGAGGCTCTGCTTCAAGCGCCCAATGTACAGCTAGTTTTTGCCGGACTTGATACGTATGCCGATATTTATATCAATGATTATCTGGTGATGAAGTGTGACAATATGTTTCGTACATGGACTTTGAATCCTCTTCCTTATTTGAAGAAAGGGGAGAATACTATCCGCATCTATTTCCATTCTATATTTAAGGTGGATATGCCTAAGTACCTGGCGTCTCCTTTCCAGTTGCAGGCATGGCCTAATAATGATCAGTCGGATATTATGTTAAGCCTTTATGCTCGCAAAGCCGGATATAATTATGGATGGGACTGGGGCCCTCGTTTGATTACTACCGGTATCTGGAGAGATGTTTATCTGGAATACTGGGATGATATCCATATCGATGGAACTCAAATTATTACCCGGAAACTGGAGTCGGGAAAAGCGAAGATGGAGGCTGTTTGTACGGTGATGAGTGATGAGGATACGAAGGCAACGTTTACAGTGGAATATGATAAGAAAGAGGCTGTTCGTAAACAAGTAGCATTAACTAAAGGGATGAACACGGTACGGGTGGACTTCGAAGTGAAGAATCCTGAATTATGGTGGACTAACGGATTAGGCAATCCCCGGATGTATGATTTCGATATTGTATTGGATAAAGAAGGACGTAAGGTGACAGACCGTGTAAAGACGGGTATCCGTACATTGGAAATAGTTCGTGAAAAAGATGAACAGGGGCAGTCAATGTTTGTGAAGCTGAATGGAAAAGCGGTCTTTATGAAAGGAGCCAATTATATTCCTTTGGATAATTTTCCGAACAGGGTGCCTGAAAGTTGGTACGAATATATCATAAAGTCGGCAGCTGATGTGAATATGAATATGTTGCGTATTTGGGGCGGAGGTATTTATGAGATGGATGCGTTTTATGAAATGTGTGACAAATACGGTATTCTTGTTTGGCAGGATATGATGTTTGCCTGTGGCATGTTCCCCGCTGACGAGCATTATTTGAATAGCGTGGCCGAGGAAGTGAAGGATAATGTAAAACGCTTGCGTAATCATCCTTGCATTGCACTCTGGAACGGAAACAATGAAAATGAGATTTCATATTTCGGATGGGGATGGAAAGATCGTTATACGCCCGAAGAAGACAGAATTTATCAGAGTAATCTGCATAAACTCTTTTATGACGTAATTCCGGAAGCGATACAGGCTGTGGATGAAACGAGGTATTATCACCCGACATCTCCTGTGACCGGCTATAATAATATAGATTATAATATGGGAGATGTACACTTCTGGTCTGTCTGGAAAGGAGGATGGCTTGAAGAGTACACGGAAGCTAAAAACATAGGTCGCTTTATGAGTGAGTATGGTTTTCAGTCTTATCCGGAGATGCGCACCATCCGTCGTTTTGCAAGTGAACATGATTTGCGTTTGGATTCGGAAGTTATGTTGTCTCATCAGCGTGCCCGCAATGACCAGACTCGTGATCCGAATTTCGGGAATAATATGATGAAGATGTATATGGAGAAATATTTTAAAGTTCCCGATGATTTTAGTGCATTTGTTTATATGAGCCAGTATTTGCAGGCGGAGGCGGTGAAGATTGGAATTGAAGCTCATCGTCGTGCAAAACCCTACTGTATGGGAACACTTTATTGGCAGATTAATGATTGTTGGCCGGTAGCTTCGTGGTCAAGTATTGATTATTGTGGCAGATGGAAGGCTTTACAGTATTATGCCCGCGATGCATATGACGAGGTATTGGTTTCTCCTTATGCTTCCGGAAAACAAGTCGTATTCAAGGTCATTTCCGATCGTTTGCAAAAGATGAAAGGAGAGTTGGAGATAACGACTCTGACTTTGGAGGGACAGACGGTGTTCTCAAAGAAAGTTTCATTTGATTTGGGTGCTAATGGGTGTGAAGATGTGGCTTCGATAACAACTACGGAACTTTATGGAGGTAAGAAAGAGAACGAAGTTTTCATTTATGTGACGTTGAATGAAAATGGTAAAACGGTTTCTTCGAACATCCATTATCCGGTCTACTCCAATCAGTATACTTATTCAAAGGTGGCTCCTATTATAACGGTGGAGAAGACCAATGAAGGAGTCAATTTACGGCTTCGTTCTTCTGCACTGATTAGAGGGCTTTATCTTTATGTAGATGACGATGAAAGTTTCTTTGAGCAGAATTACGTAACGCTGATACCGGGAAAAGAGGAAGTGGTTCAGGTGAAGACTCATCTTTCAGCGGCGGCTTTTGAGAAGCAATTGAAATATCTCTCGGTAAATCAAGTCAATTGATTGTGAAATGTATATCTCAATCGGACCTATTAATACATAATAAAAATGAAGAAGATAATGAATAATATATTGGCAGCTTGTCTGCTTTCCAGCCTGATAGCTTGCACTTTGGATGATCCCTATATGCCGGTTAATCCAGAAGAAAAACCGGCTCCTCCTGTGGTTACGGAGTATCAGCCTATCGCTTTAACGATAGGGGCTAATGGTCGTTTTGATGTTTCCGGTTCCTCTGTAAAAATAGGGTTAAACGGGAAGAATTCTACTTATGGTGTTTGTCTGCCACAGATTGCGCAGGGACATTTTATTGCGGAGGTAACAGCTGATAAAACAACTAACTTTGGCTTGGCTATTGTCCGGGAGAAGAACGGGAAACCGGATTTCAATAATTATACTTCGGTGAGTGTGTGTACAGAATCCGGTGTGTCGACCGTACGGGTATTGGATCGTCAGGACGGAATAGATAACGTTTTGGATAATACGAAGAAGATAAATAAAAACGATTATTCTTTCCGTTATTCCATACCTCTCAATAATAGCTATTTTTCTGTTCCTTTTACAGCTTCTACAGGTAAGGCACGTATCATCAGGAATAAGATATCCGGTTTCTTTCATTTTTATGTGAGTGTTGGAAAAGAAATTGATGGGAAATTTCATGAGAACTGGATTGAACTTGCTCAATCGAAAGATTGGGGAGGACAGGGACAGAACTATTTTATTTGTCCGATAGTCAGGAATGGTAATGAAAACTCGACAGAAGTGAACTTTTCAGATATTCGTTTTGAAGAGTTTTCGGCTGAAGATGTCGTGGAGTCCTCTCCGGAATTTGATGTAAAACAGCGTAATTTTACATGGGCTGGCTTTCCGGGGGATGCGACGGTAATCAGTTTCAATCCGAAACATTGCCCGGCTGCTGCACAAAACAGACAATTTGTTTTCTGGTCGGAGGCAAACTTTGTACCTGCTTGGCACATGAATAACGAATTGCTTTATTGTTATGAGTTTGCTGAAACATGGTCGGATTTGAGTAAAGGATGCTTCGAGCCAATGTCGGATCGTTTGTTGGCGCATGCGAAAGTGGATATCATAGAGAATAATAAAGTAAGGAAAGTGGTTAAGTACCATTATGCGTTGGTAAATCCGGATTATAAGGCTCCTTATCCTGACGGGATATATCCGGAAGTAGACGAGTATTATACTTTCTATGCTGACGGAGTAGGCGTGAGACGCATCGAGTATATTCAGAAACAGGCGGGACAGGCTTATTATCGCTATCATGAGTTGAGTGAGCCCATGGTTATTTCCGGCAGTTCATCCATTCCATCAGATCATGTGAAACAACCGGCTTTTAGTATTTCTAATCTTTCAGGCAACCGGTATGATCTTTATCCGGCTAAACCATTTGATGAAGTCAACCAGAATGTGAAAAACTGGAAAGAGCAAATCTATACTGCTCATTTAAATAATGCTCCTGATGCTTTTTCTGTTTTCTCTTATACTCCTGAACGTCCGGAAGTCTCTCCGTTGCCGATTGAGAATGACTTGACCTGGCATGATATAAATTATCAGATGTCTCATTGGCCGGTAGATAAACAACCCTATTTAAATGCCCGTTATGGGGATTATGATAAGTCAACGGCTACCTGGCCGTCACAGGTCTCTCATTCTTCATTGATTGGCGTGGAGGCTAAAGGGGACGTTTCCTGGAATACTGCTTATCAGATTAATTCGGATGGAAATAAATATAGAGTATATTTGATGCTGTTGGGTATCAATCAACCTGATGCGGCTTCTGATATAGATGCGTATACAAGAGGATGGCTGTATATGGGAAGCCCGACGAATCTGAACGGAGTTTCTTATAATCCGGATGTAACAGGGTATTCCAAACGGGAGATGGTTTTGATGAAAACGACAGGTACAGGAAGTTGTCAGTTTACTTGTAACCTTACCGGCGCAGTGAAGAATCCTGTATTTAGAATTGATAATTGGACCGGAAGCGGAAATGTAACGGTCAAGGTTGGTGGAAAGACGTTGGTGTCTGATAGTGACTATTTGAGTGATAAAGTAGGAGGAAGCCTCGTAATCTGGCTTAATAAAACAATATCTTCTACATTCTCTGTCGAAATTATTCCGGTATAAAATGATCCTTTGGAGAGGACTTCTCAAATCCTCTCCAAAGGAATTTAAATAAATCAAGAGAGGTTGGCCTTTTATGAAATATATACTATTCATTCTTTTGTTTTTTCTCTGTTTATCCTGTTCACATCGTCCGGTTCAGGAGGTTGATACAGTTTCTTACAGAGGGTGGGAGAACTGCCTTAAGCTATCTAACAGGGCTGTTTCCGTAATTGTTAATCCGACGTATGGCGGACAAATTCTATATTTCGGCTTAGAGAGTCGTGGAGATAATATATTGTGGAGTGATTCTGTTATCAACGGTTGGACTGTAGAGAACTATATACGAACAAGACGAAGTCCTGATGCCGGTAGATTTGATATCGGTAATGAACGTAGAACGGAGAATATCCATGATTCAATTTGGGCAGGACCTTATCAAACCTTTATTGAGGAAGATAAATTGCGCTTGGTCAGCCATCCCTCACAGGCGATGGGTATTCAGGTGGAGCGGATTTACTTTTTGGAAGAGAACCAGCCGGTTCTGCATATTAAACAGCGAATGTCTAATATTTCAAATGGGGAGGTTGAATATTGTTTCTGGACACGTACATTACTGCCTGCCGGTGGGATTTACTATTGTGAAGCGATGCCAAATTCACAATATCCATTGGGATTTAGTGAGATTTCATTGTCAGCAGATACATTAATTCCCTCTCATCATCTGCAGGAACGTATTCATGTAGAGAATCATTATTTTACCGCATTTCCCGGAGGAGACGAACAAAAGAAATATGGGATAAATACTACAAACGGTATGTATTTCTATCAGTTCAGTGATTATTTGTATATCAAACAAAATAAGTATGTTCCACAGGGGAAATATGATAATAATTTGCAGGTGTGTTTTCCTAACATGATTTATTTTAATGATGAATTTTTGGAAATGGAACCGAACAGTCCTATGGTTAAACTAAAGCCGGGAGAGGCTTATGAATATGAAGAGATTTGGACATTAAGGGAGGTGAACTCTATTACTGATAACACATATTAAGATGTATAACTTGCTGATTATTTTTCATACTGTTATATTTGTCCCGCTATTCTATTAATCAATAGAGGGAGAATGTATCAAAAGAAAAATATAAGGGTATATATAGCATGGATGTTATTCATGACATTCATTCCCTTCTTTGTAGTGAAGACCTTTCACTATCATGGAAGTGAGGATGAAAAGTCGTGTTCCCATGCAAAGCATTCTCACCAATCATCTGATGATTGTGCGATCTGCCAATACTCCCTTTCTTTCTTTACTGAACCTCAACCGATAGAATTTCATTGCACACTGACGCTCGTGCCCTACGAGCCGATTATTTACCAGGATAAGGTTGTTTGCAAACGAACTTATTCGCATCATTTACGCGGGCCTCCGGTCGCATGATTACATACTCATATTTTCAATGGAGATAGATTGGCTTTCAATCTATCCTTACATTCATTTTACACATTAAATAAAAGATTGTAATTGATGCGTATCGGAATTATTTCGGGCGTAATAGGGCTATTTGTAACCTTATCCGTCCATGCACAGAAATCCGATTCAATCAAGAGCATGCTTTTGCCTGATGTTGTGGTAACCGAAACGTACCAGCAACGTCAAGCGAAAAAGTCTGCCCTTACGGTTGATGTAGCCGATCAGGATTTTTTGCGCAAACATTTTACAGGAAACTTCATGCAGGCGATGGAGAATATTCCCGGAGTACAGGCAATGGATATTGGTTCGGGCTTCTCCAAACCGATGGTTCGCGGAATGGGATTCAACCGGATTGCTGTATTGGAAAACGGAATCAAACAGGAAGGACAACAATGGGGAGCCGATCACGGACTAGAACTGGATGCTTTCAATATCGGAGCAGTCAATGTATTGAAAGGACCCTCCTCACTGCTTTATGGCAGTGATGCAATGGGAGGAGTGATTGATGTTGTTCCGTCGGCTGTTCCTGCTGATAATCGTGTATTCGGAGATGTCACACTGCTGGGTAAATCAGTCAATGGAACCATCGGAGGATCACTGATGCTGGGAATCAGGAAGAATGCCTGGTACTCCCATATTCGTTATTCGGAACAACATTTCGGTGACTATCGTATTCCGACGGATTCTATTGTCTACCTGACACAAAGAATTCCCATATATGGGCGTAAACTCAAGAATACAGCAGGCATTGAACGCAATATCGGACTTTTTACCCAATATCAACGAAGAGCCTATAAAGCGAATTATGCTGTGAGTAATGTATATCAAAAGACGGGATTCTTTCCGGGGGCACATGGCATACCCGATGCGTCACGTGTGGAAGATGATGGAGACAGCCGTAATATTGAATTGCCATTCAGTAAAGTGAATCACCTGAAAGTGACCACCCACCAGCAATATGCATGGGAGAAACTGATCTTGTCAGGCGATTTAGGTTTCCAGAACAATCACCGTGAAGAGTGGAGTGCTTTCCATACTCACTATGGTTCGCAACCCGCACCGGAGAAAGACCCCGATAAGGAACTTGCTTTTAATCTGAACACTTTCAGTGCTTCGGTGAAAGCTCGTTTTATTGGTTCTTCTTCGTGGGAACATATATTGGGGTGGGATGGACAACATCAACGGAACGACATTTCCGGCTATTCGTTTTTACTGCCTGAATATCGCCGTTCCACTACCGGAATGCTTTGGCTTACGACATACAGACCCAACAATGTGTTTTCAGTCAGCGGAGGAGTGCGATATGACTACGGATATATGAATATCTCTTCGCATGAAGATACTTACCTTGCCGATTATCTTCGGAAACAGGGCTATGATCCGGAACAGATAGACTTCTACAAGTGGAACAGTCACTCTGTGAATAAGCACTACGGTGATTATTCTCTTTCTCTGGGATTGGTATGGACTCCCTCCGACAAACATCTGGTAAAGGTGAATATCGGGCGTAGTTTCCGCCTGCCCGGTGCGAATGAGTTGGCTGCCAACGGTGTACATCACGGCACTTTCCGCCATGAACAGGGAGATGCAAACCTAAAGTCCGAACAAGGCTGGCAACTGGACGCTTCTTATCATCTGAAGTACCGGGGAATTTCTTTCTCCGTCTCTCCATTTGTCAGTTGGTTCAGCAATTACATCTTTCTGCGTCCTACTGGAGAGTGGTCTGTATTGCCTCATGCCGGACAAATCTATCGCTATACCGGAGCAGAAGCGCTATTTGCAGGAACTGAAGCTACCGTAGATGTTGATTTTCTGCGCAACTTCAATTATCGGATTTCCGCTGAATACGTTTACACCTATAATTGTGATGAACATATTCCATTGAGTTTCTCGCCACCTCCTGTTATGCGCAATACATTAACCTGGCAAAAGAATCGGTATATGTTGTATGCAGAATGGCAGAGCATTGCCCGGCAAAATAGAGTGGACCGTAACGAAGACCGTACAGCCGGAGCAAATCTCTTTCATCTGGGTGGTTCATTGAATATTCCGATAGGTGGAAACAATGAGATTGAAATAACCCTGACCGCCCGGAATATATTCGATACCCGATATTACAATCATCTTAGTTTTTACAGGAAAGTTGAAATCCCCGAACCGGGACGTAACTTCCAGATATTAATCAAAGTTCCATTTAAAAAATTACTGAAATGAAAAATAAATTTTATCTCCCAATGATTAGCCTTTTGGCAACAGTTACTTTCATGTTTTCCTCTTGTGATAATGATGACTCCAGTGATACGACCAAACCTCTGATTGAACTTCACGAACCGGAAGAAGGTCAGGCTTTGGAGATAGGAAACGAACATGGGGTTCATTTTGAAATGGATTTGTCGGATGATGTCATGCTGAAATCCTATAAGATTGAAATTCATAGTAATTTCGACCACCATTCACACGGAGGTAATAGCAGGGCTGCACAGGAAACAGTAGATTTTAGTTTCAACAGATCCTACGATGTGTCCGGACAGAAAACCGCCCATATTCATCATCACGATATTGTAATACCGGCCAATGCTACTGCAGGAGATTATCATTTGATGGTTTATTGCACGGATGCCGCAGGTAACGAATCTTATATCGCACGCAATATCAAATTAAGTAATGAGGTGGAAGACGAAGACCATCACCATGATGAATAAGACAATACATAGAGAAAGAATGAGGTGAGGTCAAAAAGGGACGTTTGACACATTCCCATTCTGTTTTTTTACGTAATGAGTATTTTTTCTTTCGAAAGGTGTAATATCTATTACACCTTTTTTGTTTCCAATCCTTTACTTTTGTGAAAAATACTTTTTCGTATGATGAAGTTTCCAATAATAAATCGACTCTTTCCTTCTTATAAATGGAAGGTAGCGGCTGTCATCATTGGCGGTGTTATTGTGGGTGGAGGAGCACTGTTTATGTATATGCTCCGGGCGCATACCTATCTTGGAGATGACCCGGCTGCATGCGTGAATTGTCACATTATGACTCCTTACTATGCAACCTGGTTCCATAGTTCACATGCCCGGAATGCCACTTGCAATGATTGTCATGTGCCGCATGAAAATGCTGTGAAGAAATGGACCTTTAAAGGTATGGACGGTATGAAACACGTGGCTGCATTTCTTACCAAAAGCGAGCCGCAGGTCATTCAGGCTCATGAAGCCAGTTCCGAAGTGATTATGAATAATTGCATCCGCTGTCATACACAACTCAATACGGAATTTGTGAAGACGGGGAAGATTGATTATATGATGTCACAGGTAGGAGAGGGGAAGGCTTGCTGGGATTGCCATCGTGATGTTCCTCATGGTGGAAAGAATTCCCTGTCCGGTACTCCGGGAGCGATTGTTCCTCTTCCGGAATCGCCTGTTCCCGAATGGCTCCGGAAGATGGTGAATCAGAAAGATAAATAAGAAATGAAATACGTAATAAAATAATAAAACCGATATACAATGGAAAAGAAATTAAAATCATGGCAAGGATGGCTGTTGTTCGGAGGTTCAATGGTCGTTGTATTTGTTTTGGGATTATGCGTTTCTGCGTTGATGGAACGGAGGGCGGAAGTTGCCAGCATTTTCAATAACCGTAAAAACGTTATCAAAGGGATTGAAGCACGAAATGAACTGTTTAAGAATGACTTTCCCCGTGAATACCAGACTTGGACGGAGACTGCAAAGACTGACTTTGAGAGTGAATTTAATGGAAATATTGCTGTAGATGCTTTGGAAAAACGTCCTGAAATGGTGATTCTATGGGCGGGATATGCTTTCTCAAAAGATTATTCCACTCCACGGGGACACATGCATGCCATTGAGGATATTACGGCATCTTTGCGTACCGGTTCGCCCATGAGCCCGACCGAAGGTCCTCAACCGTCTACCTGTTGGACTTGTAAGAGTCCGGATGTTCCCCGTATGATGGAGGCATTGGGTGTCGATTCTTTCTATAACAATAAATGGGGGGCTATGGGCGCCGAAATTGTGAATCCTATCGGATGCTCCGATTGTCATGATCCCGAAACAATGAATCTTCATATCAGTCGTCCCGCTTTGATAGAGGCTTTCCAACGTCAGGGTAAAGACATCACTAAAGCTACTCCGCAGGAGATGCGTTCATTGGTATGTGCACAATGTCATGTGGAATATTATTTCAAAGGGGATGGTAAGTATCTGACTTTCCCCTGGGACAAAGGTTTTACGGTAGAAGATATGGAGGCTTATTATGATGAGGCCGGTTTCTATGATTATATTCATAAATTGAGCCGTACTCCGATTCTGAAAGCACAGCATCCTGACTATGAGATTTGTCAGATGGGTATCCACGGACAGAGAGGTGTTTCTTGTGCCGATTGTCACATGCCGTATAAGAGTGAAGGTGGTGTGAAATTCAGCGATCACCATATCCAAAGCCCGTTGGCTATGATTGACCGCACCTGTCAGGTTTGTCACCGCGAAAGTGAAGAGACTTTACGTAATAATGTGTACGAACGCCAACGTAAAGCGAATGAAATCCGTAACCGTCTGGAACAGGAATTGGCAAAAGCACATATCGAAGCTAAATTTGCCTGGGACAAGGGTGCTACAGAAACACAGATGAAAGATGTGCTCGCACTGATTCGTCAGGCACAATGGCGTTGGGATTTCGGAGTAGCTTCACACGGAGGTTCTTTCCACGCACCGCAGGAAATTCAGAGAATTCTTTCTCATGGATTGGATCGTGCCATGCAAGCCCGTCTGGCTGTATCCAAAGTATTGGCAAAGAATGGATATACGGGAGATGTTCCGATGCCGGACATTTCAACAAAGGCAAAAGCACAGGAATATATCGGCTTGGATATGGATGCTGAAAGAGCGACTAAGGAGAAATTCCTGAAAACAACTGTTCCGGCATGGTTGGAGAAAGCGAAAGAAAACGGCCGTCTGGCACAGAAATAAGAGAATTTATATATGTGGAGCAAACCATGGAGTTATAAAGAAGGGCTGGTGATTGGCGCAGGATTACTGGTGATAGGGCTATTGCTGCAAATGACAGTGGGAGCCATACATTGGGACCTGTTTGCCTGTCCGGTCAATGTGATTGTGTTAGTGGTTTATATCATTGCTTTGGTAGCCATGCACCTTCTTCGCAAACGTGTCTATTTATTCGGATGGTTGAGTCATTATTCCGCTGCTGTCTCGTCTCTATTGTGGGTGGTCGGCATGACAGTAGTGATGGGACTGATCCGGCAGGCTCCTTCCGGTCATGCTCCGGCTGATCTGCTGGGATTTTCGCAGATGATTTCTTCCTGGCCTTTTGTCCTGCTCTACTTTTGGATGGTCACCGCCTTGGGGCTGACAATCCTTCGCACCGGTTTCTCTTTGAAGATCAGCAGGATTTCTTTCCTACTGAATCATATCGGATTGTTTATTGCACTGATAACAGCCACTTTGGGAAATGCCGATATGCAAAGGTTGAAAATGACAACCCGGATGGGAAGTGCCGAATGGCGGGCTACGGATGATAAAGGTCAACTGATTGAACTTCCGCTGGCTATCGAACTGAAGGATTTCACTATCGACGAATATCCTCCGAAACTGATGTTGATTGATAATGAAACCGGCCGTACGCTTCCCGAAAAATCTCCTGTACATGTATTGTTGGAAGAGGGAGTGACAAATGGCAGCTTGCAGGACTGGCAGCTAACTATTGAGCAATCTATTCCGATGGCTGCTTCTGTGGCTACCGAAGATATTTTGAAGTTTACTGAATTTCATTCGATGGGAGCGACTTATGCTGTCTATCTGAAAGCAGTCAATCAGAAGAATCAAACAACCAAAGAGGGATGGGTAAGTTGCGGTAGTTTTCTTTTTCCCTATAAGGCAATCCGGCTGGATTCTTTAACCAGTATTGTAATGCCGGAACGGGAACCGCAGCGATTTGTATCGGAAGTGAAGATTTACACACAAGAAGGAACGATCACGGGAGGAACCATTGAAGTGAACCGCCCGATGGAGATAGAAGGTTGGAAAATTTATCAACTTAGTTACGATGAAACAAAGGGACGATGGAGCGATATCAGTGTCTTCGAGTTGGTTCGCGATCCGTGGTTGCCGGTTGTTTACACAGGAATAATAATGATGATGGCAGGAGCCATCTGTCTGTTTGTCAGCGCACAAAAGAGGAAAGAGGAGGACAAAGCATGAGTTGGGAATACTTTATACTATTTGCAATAGCCGCACTGGTTTGTTGGGCTTTGGGAGCTTTTGCTGCCTGGAAAGGTACAAAAACGGGATGGGCTTATGGATTTACTTTCTTAGGTCTGGCTATTTTCTTCAGTTTCATTATCGGAATGTGGATTTCATTAGAACGTCCTCCGATGCGGACAATGGGAGAGACACGGCTGTGGTATTCTTTCTTCCTTCCGTTGGCGGGATTGATAACCTATGCACGCTGGAAGTATAAATGGATTTTAAGTTTCAGTTGCATCCTTTCATTGGTCTTTATTTGTATCAATATCTTCAAACCGGAGATTCATAATAAGACGTTGATGCCTGCTTTGCAAAGCCCGTGGTTTGCCCCTCATGTCATTGTGTATATGTTTGCTTATGCTATGTTGGGAGCGGCGACGGTGATGGCCGTCTATCTGCTTTGGTTCAAAAAGAAGGAGATTGAACGGAAAGAAATGGATTTGTGTGACAACCTCACCTATGTAGGTCTGGCATTTATGACATTAGGTATGCTTACCGGAGCTATCTGGGCAAAAGAAGCCTGGGGACATTACTGGGCTTGGGACCCGAAAGAGACTTGGGCGGCAGCTACCTGGTTCGCTTATCTGGTGTATATCCATTTCAGATTGGGCAAGCCATTGAAGGCACGTCCTGCGTTGATTATTCTGTTAGTATCATTTGTCCTGTTGCAAATGTGCTGGTATGGAATCAATTACCTTCCGGCCGCGCAAGGAGTCAGTGTGCATACTTATAATTTAAATTGAAATATCGAATCACTTAAACTTCAATATCAATGAAAACACTTTATTGGTCATTCTTGCTTATGCTATTGCCAAGCATGGCATATACACAAAACACGGAGAAAGAGAATGAATTTACGATGTCTATGCAAATCAGACCTCGTGCGGAGTATCGGAATGGTGCATTGACTCCACGGGATGAAGGGGTAGCTCCTACATCTTTCATCAATAACCGTGCACGCCTCTCGATGGATTATAAACGTTCGGATCTGGAACTAAAGATGTCGGCACAGCATGTCGGTGTTTGGGGACAAGACCCGCAGATTGAGAAGAATGGGCGTTTTATGTTGAATGAGGCTTGGGCGAAACTGAACTTTGGTGAAGGGTTCTTTGCTCAACTGGGACGTCAGTCATTGATTTATGATGATGAACGTATTTTGGGAGGACTGGATTGGAATGTAGCGGGCCGTTACCACGATGCATTGAAGCTGGGATATGCCAACAAAAATAATGAAGTCCATCTGATTCTTGCTTTTAACCAGAATAATGACAATAGAACAAGTGGAGGTACTTACTATGATTCTTCTACCGGACAGCCTTATAAGAATATGCAAACCGTCTGGTATCATTATAAAGCGGATAATGTTCCGTTCGGAGCTTCTTTATTGTTTATGAATCTGGGATTGGAAACGGGTGATAAAGCCACGGATGATTCTCATACCCGCTATTTACAAACAATGGGTACTTACCTCACTTATAAGAATAGTAACTGGAATCTGGATGGTGCTTTCTACTATCAGATGGGTAAGAATAAAGCTGCGGAGAAAGTTTCAGCTTTGATGGGTAGCATACAAGCCGCCTATACGTTTAATCAGACATGGGGAGCCGTGGCTAGTTTTGATTATTTAAGCGGTGATAAAGGAAATGGCGGTAAGTATAAGGCTTTTGATCCTCTTTATGGGACCCATCATAAATTCTATGGAGCAATGGATTATTTTTATGCTTCTACATTTGCAAACGGTTATGCACCGGGATTGATGGATGCTCGTATCGGAGGTCGTTTCCGTCTATCTGGCAAGGTAGATATGGAACTTAATTACCATTATTTTAGTACAGCAGTTAAAGTTCAGGATTTAAAGAAATCATTAGGTTCGGAAGTTGATTATCAGATTAACTGGTCGATCATGAAAGATGTGAAACTCTCTGCCGGATATTCTTTTATGCGTGGTACGAAGACGATGGACGCTGTGAAAACCGGCAATCATAAAAGCTGGCAGGATTGGGGATGGGTATCGTTGAATATCAATCCGAAAGTATTTTTCACTAAATGGTAGAGAAATAAACAGAATGATGAGAATCCCGGTTGACTTATGTTGACCGGGATTTTAGGACTTTGATCTCTATACCGAATATCTGCTTTTAGCCGAGGTAAATCCCTGTTGACTTAAGGCATCCGCAACTCCTTTGTAATGAAACGGATGTCGGTAGAAATCAGCTGCCAGGTCTGTCCAGTTGCCTACACGATTATTCCATGGACGTTCTTTAAGATAATGGGCGTAGATAACGTCATATTCAGCGAGTTTATCTTTTAAATCAGTCTTATATGTCTCTTCGAAAAAGACAGCCTGTTGTGGAAAACGAGGCTTTAATCCCGGTTCTTCTGCGGGGTAGCCGATACATAATCCCAACATAGGAAAGACATATTCCGGAAGTTGCAATTCATGGACAATTTCCAGCGCATTTTTACGTACATCTCCAATAGGGACTGTTCCCAATCCCAATGATTCGGCAGCCACGACAGCCGCTTCGAGAGCGATACCGACTTCATGAGCTCCCACGAGCAATGTGTCAATGTCCTGCATTACTTCATCGAGCGTTTGCTCTTTCTTATGGCAGGCAAGAGCCACCCTATGGTAATCAGTACAGAACACGAGGAATACGGGAGCTTCGGCAATGTGTACCTGATTTCCGCATAATTCGGCTAAACGTCTTCTATGGTCGGTATTCTTTACTGCAATTATGGAAACGAGTTGCAGGTTTACCCAGTTCGGTGCGGCTTGTACGGCACGGATGATGGAGTTTAAATCTTCATCGCTTACCGTTCTGTCGGTGTATGAACGGATGGAACGATGTGCCAGCATACTATCTATGACTTTATTCATTTTTCTTATTATAGTTCATAATTTATAGCATTTCATGTTATTACCAACCTGCCAAAGGTATTTTCCGTGTCGGTGTGGGAAACACGGTATCCAAATCATACAAATCTTCCTTTGTCAGATGAATGGAAAGGCTTCGGAAATTATCTTCCACATGGGCTACATTGCCGGCTTTGGGTATGGCAATGATACCGGATTGACGCATAGTCCACGATAATGCGATTTGTGCGGGCGATACATCGTGTCGCCGGGCGATTTCCACCAATGTAGGGTGGCGCAGAAGTCGTCCTTCTCCGATCGGCGAATAGGCCATAAGCGGCATTCTACGGGCAGCGCACCACGGCATGAGGTCGAACTCTATGCCCCGGTCGCCGAGGTTATAGAGTACCTGATCGGTGGCGCAGCCGCTTCCACCGGACAGTGAAACAATACGTTCCATGTCGGCTGTGTCCATATTACTGACACCCCATAAACGGATTTTTCCCTCTTGTTGCAATTCGGTCATCGCCCGAACGGTTTCTTCATAAGGATGGCGTCCTTTCCAGTGCAACAGGTAGAGGTCGATATACTCCGTTCCGAGCTTCAGCAAACTTCGTTCACAGGCGAGTTTCGTTCCACGATAGCTTGCATTACTCGGTAAAACTTTGCTCACGAGAAGCACTTTCTCTCTACAGTCGCGGACAGCTTCGCCTACCAGTTCCTCGTTGTCGTACATCTCGGCAGTATCGACAAGGTTCATTCCCAGTTCGATGCCATGTTGTAATGCCCGTATTTCTTCATGCCGCCGTGCGGCGGATTGTCCCATTTTCCATGTGCCTTGTCCCAACGGACAAACAGTTTGTCCATTTGGGAAAGTGATTATTGGTCGTTCTGTTTTCTTCATATTGTCACTGCCATTATGTGTTTATTGCGGCTCATTAAGCTATTCCTGATAATAATGCTTGCCACTCCGACAAGCAGGAATGCCACAGCTCCCAACGGAGATGATTGTGTTCCCCATACGGTTATGAACATGCCACATATTGCCGTTCCCAACGTTGTTCCGAGATTTGCGGCGGTCAGGAACAATCCGTTGGCAAAATCGGGTGCTTCGGTTGCCGACGTAGATACCATGAATTGATTCCCGTTATTTGCAATACCTGCGAATATTCCCAATATCAGAATGACGATTGACGTTGGTATGGTCAGTTTCCCTAGTCCGTAAAGTACGAGATAAAGTATCGCCATGATGGCAGGTACGTATTTCAACGTGGCGAAAGGACGTTGTGCCAACAACTTTCCGGCTGCGATATTTCCGACGATATTTGCCATGCCGTAAACAAACAGCAGAAGGCTGATTACCTTGAAGGAGACATCTGTAACCGTTATCAGGTAATCGGACAAGTAGCTGTAAAATCCGAACATGGCTGCATTCATCAGTAATGCCGCAAGGAAGGAGTTCCACAATACGGGCTTTCTCAATACGCTGAGTTGTGTGCCATACGATAACCGTTCCTTAACGGGCATGGACGGTATGAGGAAAATAGTGGCGAGCAGTACAAATGCATTGACAACGGTAAAAAATACCATTGCTGCAGAGAATGAAAATTCACTGGCGATGTAGCTCGTCACGGGCACTCCGAGCACCATTCCTGCCGATACTCCGGCAAAGATTTTGGAAACGGCTTTCGGAGCATCCTCCCGACTAACGGAAGAGGCTGCGGTTGAGAAAGCGATGGATACATAGAGCGGATGAAAGAATGCCGGAATCGCACGGGTTATCAACAGTACGGTAAAGTTCGTCGTGAAGACCGAAACGAGGTTGGAAATCACGAACACGGACAAGGCGAGCACCATGACCGTTTTACGGTTTACCCGTGAAAAAAGTAACGGTACGACGGGAGCAGAGAAGACAATGATCAGCGCAAAGAGGCTGACCGTCCAACCCGCATCCGGCACCGTAACACCGAAGGTTTCGGCAATGATAGGGATGATGCCCACTACTCCCATTTCAGTATTCAATATTCCGAATACTCCGAGTGTGAGGATGAACATCAACAAGTGGTTATGCTTATTTTTAGTTGATATACTCATGTTTTTATTTTATTTGAGGTTTGACTTGAAAAATGCTTCCAGTTTGTCAAACGGAATCTTCCGGTCGTAAAGGTCGGTGTGGTTGGCTCCGGGAACGATTAGTAACTCCTTGTTGTTGCCCTTGAGGCGTTTGAAGGCATCCTCGCTGAAATAACGCGAATGGGCATTTTCGCCGTGAATGAGCAATACAGCATTATCAATCTCGTGGATATAGGTTAACAATGGCATATTGATGAACGAAAGAGCCATCGTGGGGTTCCATGCACCATTAGAATTGATGGCACGGGCGTGAAAAGCACGTTCAGTCTTGTAATAATCGAAGTAGTCTTTGACGAATTGCGGCTCGTCGCCCTTGATGCTAGTGGGCAGACCGGGCGTACCGGGAGTGGCCGTGCCGTTCTGTGCATCACGGGTCCGGATAGCATTCATCGCCTCGCGTTTGTTGCGGCGTACTTCGGCACTGTCCTCGGCATCGAAATAGCCGTTGGCATTCACGCGGCTCATATCGTACATTGTAGAAGCTACTGTTGCTTTGATGCGCGTGTCCATTGCCGCGGCATTCAGTCCCATACCACCGAATCCGCAGATGCCGATGATACCGATGCGTTTGGCATCTACATTGGGGTGTGCAATCAGGAAATCCACTGCCGCGCTAAAATCTTCGGTGTTGATGTCGGGCGATGCCACATTACGGGGTTCGCCACCGCTCTCGCCCGTATAAGAGGGGTCGAACGCAAGGGTGAGGAATCCGCGTTCGGCCATTGTCTGCGCATAAAGTCCCGATGACTGTTCCTTCACAGCCCCGAAAGGGCCGCTAACGGCAATGGCAGGGAGTTTACTTTCGATATTCTTGGGTTCGTACAAGTCGGCGGCAAGTGTGATGCCATAGCGGTTTTTGAAAGTTACTTTACGATGATTAACCTTGTCGCTCTGTGGGAACTTTTTGTCCCATTCCTGTGTAAGATTCAATGTGTCCATATGATTACTTGTTTTTTGATTTGTAATACCGTTCGTGCAGCCGGTAAGCAACCCCATACTTAACAAGGCTGCGATAGCTGCGGATTTAAAATTCGCTGTTCTCATCATTCTATTATTTAAATGGTTATTGTTCTATTTCATATTGCAAAGGTACGGCTATAAAATAAGCGGCACATTATTGTCGGGCTCAAAAGGAGTTACTCAAAAGCTCAACTATCTATTTTCTTAAAAGCTCCATGCAAATGGCAGGAAAAGTAGTTCTGAATTTATGATAATCAAGTTTGGCGGTGGACAATATGGCATCAGCATACACATTGCTATGAAGATTGTATACTCTATATTTTCCGGTAAATTATCAGGGCTGCCCTTACCGTAAGGTTACTGTAAGGAACAAGCTGTAAGTTGATATTTAAGCCTCACTGCGATGTCGCAGTGAGGCTTAAATAATTTAATTAAAAAACTCAATATATTTTGCTCCGATTTACACGAATGTGTCGGTCGGCGGCATACCGTACTGTTTTTTGAAGGCGGTTGAGAAGTGAGACGGGTTCTTGAAACCGATTTCGGCATAAACATCCACGACCTTTTTGCCGCCCTCTTTCATCAGGGCGTAAGCTACTTCGAGTCGTTTACGGATAAACCATTTTTCGGGAGTGAGGTCGCTGATTTTCTTGAAATCCCGTTTGAATGTGGCAAGGCTGCGTCCCGTGTAGTGTGCCATCTCTTCCATCGTGAGCTCGTACATGTAGTTCTCGTTCATAAATTCCAGAATATCTATTTTCCACGGTTCATTGAAGTCGAAAAGCGTCGGCGCGAACTTTTTGTTGATATGTAATAATGCGAGCAGACCTTCCTGCAATTTCAGTTGCATCAGGTCATCCACAGGTTTCACCTTCGGATCGAAGTAGGGCGTCATCGAAGCGAACAGACTGGCGAGTTCGGCCGTTTTCGGAAGTTTTATCACTCCGGAATTGAGTTTCGCGGTATTGGTCGGTACTTTACGTTGTTCCAACTTACCGTACATTTCACGTAAGAAACGACGTGTGAACATCAGGAAGATACCGCAGTAGCGTTCACCATCTTTCGTCTTCTTGTACATCGTAATGTGATGGTCGCGCGGTATGAAGACGCATTCGCCTTTTCCGACATGAATTTGCTCATTGCCATTGTCGAGAATCATCTCACCCGAATAGACGTAATTGATGGCATATTCGCGGGAACGATGTACGCAGCCGCTGAGGTCATCATAGAAGAAGCTGTAGAATACATCGTTGTAATTGAAGATAAGCTTCATTTGCCCTAATTGTTCATCTGTCATATTTTTTTGCTTTTCTTTCTGATTGCAAATATAGCAAAAACAGTTTTATTTCTCTTCGGCTCATTTATATATTTAACTTGTTTTCGATATAAGAGCCAAATTATTCCTTAGTTTCAACCCTGCCCCTGTTTCTTTATTATATGAATTTCTCTAAAGCGGCCTTATTCAAAATTTCCACCCGTTTCCCTTCCATAGTGATAAGCCCTTCCTTGATAATCTTATTAATTTCTTTCGATAAGGCGGGACGTGATACATTCAGGTATTCGGCAAGTTGGGATTGCGTATGTGTAATCTCCACTATCAGGGAATCTTTCTTCTTGTGCTCGAACAGATAAACGATAAATCTTTCCCGAACAGTCTTGCGGGAGAGTGGTTTCAGACGTGATACGGTACAGATATTGCAATTGCCTGCAATGCAGAGAAAATTGTGCAATACTTGCGGGTCCTGGCTGATAACTTTAAAGGTAGAATCCTTTGTTGCCATAAGTATCACACTGTCCTCAAGGGCAGTGAAAGTAGCCGGCAATGTGTTGTCCGAGCTAAAAAGATGTGGAGTGGCAAAAGTGCGTGGCGCAATGATATATTCAATCATCACTTCATTTCCCAGTCCGTCGATAATATCCGTGCGCAATTTCCCTTCCAACAACACATACAGTTTGTTGCAAGGCGTTCCCTGCGTAACAACTATCTCTTTCTTGTTTGCTATATAGACTACGAAATCTAGTTTCTCCAATAGGGATTCTTTAATGTTTAAGGGCAAATTCCGAAAAAGGGGGATTTGAAACAGCTTTTCTTTATGTGTGTCGGTCAGTTGTATTTTTTTCATTGTATCATGTTGTTCGTATTGTGGACAAAGATATAAATTAAATATTGGTAGAAAAAATCTTTTGTTATGTTTGAATCTGTAATCTGGGTATATTTCTCTGTAATTTATATACATTCGCTATGTTATAAATTGTCTATTTTTGCAGAGTGAAAAGACTGATTAATTCTGAAAGATGAAAGTAATAAAAGAAAGTTATGGCTAAAAAAGTTTTGATAATTTCGTCCAGTCCACGTAAAGGTGGTAATTCGGATTTGCTTTGTGATGAATTTATGAAAGGTGCTATTGAGGCGGGCAATGAAGTAGAGAAGATTTTTCTGAAAGACAAAACGGTTCATCCTTGTACGGGATGCAGTGTTTGCAGTATGTACGGTAAACCTTGTCCGCAGAAGGATGATGCAGTGGAAATCGTGGAGAAGATGATTGCTGCCGATGTGATTGTAATGGCAACCCCGGTCTATTTTTACACCATGTGCGGGCAGATGAAGATAATGATTGACCGCTGTTGCGCACGTTATACGGAAATAACCAATAAGGAATTTTATTTCATTATTGCGGCAGCAGAAAACGATAAAGCAATGATGGAGCGTACTATCGACGGCTTCCGTGGCTTCCTCGATTGCTTGGAAGGACCACTGGAAAAAGGGACGGTCTATGGAATCGGTGCATGGAAAGTAGGAGAGATTAAAGATACTCCCTACATGCAGGAAGCATATAATATGGGAAAGATGGTGTAACTGTTTGTTTTCCATATTAAAGATATTCATAAAGAATATGATAAATGGATTTGTTCGAATATTTGAGATATAGTTTTGAACTTAACTTTTAAAACCTGACGGGAAATCTGGAAAAGACGGTTATGTTTTCCAGATTTTCCGCCGTCTTTTTTTATAAGAAGAGGGGAAAAGGTGAGGGTAGTGAGGGAGGATTTCTAACATTCGTGTTTTTTTTTAGAGAAAATATAGATAGGAAAAAATAAAATATAAAAATAAAAGGTTGCAATTCCTCCCTCACTACCCTCACCTTTTTCCCCTTTTTACGATTACTTAATTGACTGGATTGCTTGTTCTGCCACAGAATTATTATAATTTTGTGGCAGAACTTTTTATTTTGTATAATTCGTTTGATAACTAACTAAGTGTCATGGGCTATAAAATAACGACTCTTGTGGAGAATTGTGTCTATGGACGTAAATTGCAGGCAGAGCATGGTCTTTCTCTTTATATTGAGACATCGGGACATCGGTTACTTTTCGATACGGGAGCATCCGACTTGTTTATCCGTAACGCCCGCTTGTTGCATATTGACTTGCAAAAAGTCGATTATTTGATATTATCTCATGGTCATAGCGATCATACGGGCGGACTACGTTATTTTTTTGAATTGAATACGCAGGCAACCGTTGTCTGTAAGCGTGAGGTTTTTTCTCCTAAATTCAAGGATGAACGTGAGAACGGGATGATGCATACACAAAACCTCGATCGTTCCCGTTTCCGCTTTATTACAAAGCAGACCGAACTGCTTCCCGGAGTTTTCCTTTTTCCCTCTATTGATATTATAAATCAGGCAGATACCCATTTTGAACGTTTTTGGGTTCAGCAAGAAGATGGATGCAAAATACCGGATACTTTTCAGGATGAATTGGCGGTGGTATTGGTGGAACCAGAAGGATTTTCCGTATTAAGTGCCTGTTCTCATCGGGGAATAACCAATATTTTGCGTACGGTTCAGGCTGCCTTTCCCGAATCTCCTTGTAAGTTACTTCTGGGAGGTTTTCATATCCATAATGCGGAAAAACAAAAATATCAGGTCATTGCAGATTATTTACAGGAATATCTTCCCCGACAGATTGGCGTTTGTCATTGTACGGGAGTGGATAAATATGCCTTCTTTTACAAGGACTTTGGTGACAGCACATTTTATAATTACACGGGAAAACTAATTCAAACCGATTTATCGGAATAAATTTATAATAATTTGATATGAGGAAACTAATAACTTCTTTAGCGCTGGTACTATCAGCATTATCCAGCTATGCAATTACTCCTTTGTGGATGCGTGATGCACGTATATCACCGGATGGATCAGAAATTGTTTTTTGTTACAAGGGTGACATTTATAAAGTCCCTGCACAAGGAGGAACAGCTGTTCAACTCACCACACAAACCTCTTATGAAGCCAATCCGGTTTGGTCGCCCGATGGCAAGCAAATTGCGTTTGCCAGTGACCGGAATGGAAATTTTGACTTATTCATTATGCCTGCTGACGGAGGTGCCGCCCGGCGACTGACCTATCATTCTGCATCAGAAATACCGTCGGCTTTTACTCCGGATGGAAAGTATGTCTTTTTCTCTGCCTCTATACAGGATCCGGCAAGCAGTGCCCTGTTTCCTACAGGAGCGATGACGGAATTATATAAAGTTCCTGTTGCCGGCGGACGTACCGAGCAAGTGCTGGGCACTCCTGCCGAACTGGTCTGTTTTGATAAAACAGGGAAGAACTTTCTTTATCAGGATCGTAAAGGGTTTGAAGATGAATGGAGAAAGCATCATACTTCTTCCATTACGAGAGATATCTGGTTATATAATACCCAAACGGGAAAACATACGAACCTGACAAACCGGGGAGGAGAGGACCGTAATCCTGTGTATGCACCTGATGGTAATGCTGTCTATTTTTTAAGTGAGCGTGATGGAGGTTCCTTCAATGTGTATACTTTCTTTTTGAATACTCCACAGGAAGTGAAAGCTGTGACTACTTTCAAAACTCACCCGGTACGTTTTTTGTCTGTCAGCGATAAAGGTACCTTATGTTATACCTATGATGGTGAGTTATACACACAGAAGTCTGGTGCACGTCCGGAAAAAGTAAAAGTAGAATTGGTCCGTGATGATGAGCAGCAGCTTGCTACACTTAAATTCTCACAGGGAGCAACTTCCGCTTCTGTATCTCCGGACGGTAAACAAATTGCTTTTATTGTACGTGGTGATGTGTTCGTGACTTCAACTGATTATGCTACCACCAAGCAAATCACAAATACTCCGGCAAAAGAAGCTGCCGTTTCTTTTGCTCCGGACAACCGGACACTGGTTTATGCCAGCGAGCGAACCGGTAACTGGCAACTTTATACCGCCAAAATAAGTCGTAAGGAAGACCCGAATTTCCCTAATGCCACTCTTATTGAAGAGGAAGTATTATTACCGTCTAAAACGGTAGAACGTACTTATCCGCAATATTCACCGGACGGTAAAGAATTGGCTTTTATCGAAGACCGTAATCGTTTGATGGTACTCAATTTGAAAACAAAAAAGGTACGTCAGGTAACGGATGGTTCTACATGGTATAACACCGGAGGAGGATTCGATTACGAATGGTCGCCTGATGGTAAATGGTTCACTCTTGAATTTATAGGCAACCGTCACGATCCTTATTCGGATGTAGGCATTGTCAGCGCACAGGGAGGGGCAATTACTAATCTGACAAATAGTGGATATATCAGTGGTGCTCCGCGTTGGGTACTCGATGGGAATGCTATTCTTTTCCAAACCGAACGCTATGGTATGCGTGCGCACGCTTCCTGGGGATCGCAGCAAGATGTGATGTTGGTGTTTCTCAATCAGGATGCTTATGATCGTTACCGTTTGAGTAAGGAAGATTTCGAATTACTCAAGGAATTTGAAAAGGAACAGAAGAAGGCAAAGGAGAAAGACGATGAGAAGACGAAAGACGGAAAGAAGTCTAAGGCGGAAAAAGCAGATAAAGGAAATGCTAACAAGGGAAAGACTGATAAAAGCAAGGCCGACAAGGAAAAGAGCAAAGTAGATAGCAGCAAAGACAGTAATCAGGATGAGTCTGCTGATGATAAGGCAGATCAAAAAGAGATACTTGTCGAGCTGAACGGCATTGAAGACCGTATCGTACGTTTGACTCCCAATTCTTCCGACTTGGGTAGTGCCATACTTTCAAAAGACGGGGAAGATCTTTACTATTTCTCCGCGTTCGAAGGTGGATATGACCTTTGGAAAATGAATCTCCGTGAAAAAGATACGAAGCGTCTGCACAAACTCAATACCGGTTGGGCATCGTTGATGTTGGACAAAAAAGGAGATATCTTTTTGTTGGGAAGCCGGATTATGCAAAAGATGGATGCCAAGTCGGATGCGTTGAAGTCCATCAGCTATCAGGCTGAAATGAAAATGGACTTGGCTGCCGAACGTGAAACGATGTTTGACCATGTGTACAAACAACATCAAAAACGTTTTTACAATGTCAATATGCACGGGGTTGACTGGGATGCTATGACTAATGCTTATCGTAAGTTCTTGCCTCATATTGATAACAATTATGACTTTGCAGAATTATTGAGTGAGTGGTTGGGTGAGCTGAATGTTTCACATACCGGAGGACGTTATTCTCCCAAAGGAAAAGGAGATGTCACTTCTAATCTCGGACTTTTGTTCGACTGGGATTATCAGGGAAAAGGAATGCAGATTGCCGAAGTAATAGAAAAAGGTCCGTTCGATCATTCACGTACCAAAGTAAAGGTTGGTTGCATCATTGAAAAGATTAATGGAGAAGAGATAACTCTCGATAATGACATAACCTGTCTGCTGAATAATAAAGCAGGGAAAAAAACATTGATTTCAATCTACAATCCACAAAATAAAGAGCGTTGGGAAGAAGTGGTGATGCCGGTCACCAACGGGCAACTGAATGGATTGTTATACAAACGTTGGGTAAAACAACGTGCGGCAGATGTTGAAAAATGGTCGAAAGGACGTTTGGGATATGTTCATATTCAGTCGATGGGAGATGATAGCTTCCGTACTGTATACTCGGACATTCTGGGAAAATATAACAACTGCGAAGGCATTGTGATTGATACCCGTTTCAACGGTGGTGGCCGTCTGCATGAAGATATTGAAATACTGTTCAGTGGTCAGAAGTATTTCACACAAGTAGTGCGTGGACGTGAAGCCTGTGATATGCCGAGCCGTCGTTGGAACAAACCTTCCATTATGTTGCAATGTGAGGCCAACTACTCGAATGCACACGGAACTCCGTGGGTATATAAACATCAAAAGATTGGCAAACTTGTCGGTATGCCTGTTCCGGGTACTATGACAAGTGTGTCTTGGGAAACTTTACAAGATCCTTCACTGGTCTTTGGTATTCCTATCGTCGGTTATCGTTTGCCTGACGGCAGTTATTTGGAAAATACCCAATTGGAACCGGATGTAAAGGTTGCCAATAATCCGGAAACAGTAGTCAAAGGAGAGGATACCCAACTAAAGGTGGCTGTGGATGAACTTCTGAAAGAGATAGATAGTCAGAAGAAGTAAATACGAGTATAATTATATCTAAAATAAAGAGTCGCTTCTTTGAAAGAATCAATCAGATTCTAACAGAGAAGCGACTTTCTTTTATAGTGATTTTCTTATATTGACCTTTTTATATGACTCCTTTTATAAGGCGTTTATTTTAAATAGATATAGGGCTTACTTCCAGACCGGCAGTAATCTATGGAGGGTTTTTCTAGTCATTATCTTCTGATTCAGGAAGCTGACGATATACCCCGTTATACAAGCGGCAATGAGTGATCCTTCTCGTACTCCCTGAATACCTTGAGTCAGCAGCAGCGAGAGAATCACGGCTAATGTAACCAAAGTAATATCAAAATAAACTTTGAACTTTCCAAATTCCTTGTTATAATGGCGGGATGCATATTTCACAAATGCTTCTGCGCTCATCATGGCTACTTTTGGTTTCAGTTCAAGCACTACTCCGATAGACTGCACCATGCATCCTGTAAGTAATAAAGCAATCGACATACCATAATTAGCGGGATGCAGTTCGCTTGTCAGCATCATATTGAAATCAATGAATGCCGAAAAGATAAAAGAGAACGGTAGTTGAAGAAGAATTTCAATAATATCTTGTCGGGTTCTATTCTTTCGGATTAACCAGAACTGTCCCAGGATAAGCACCATGTTGATGATAAATGTGCAAGTACCCAACGATAAAGGACTATTCAGGCTTAATACATAATTGATGCTCGATATGGGAGTAGTTCCCAATGCCGAGCGTATAATCAACACGATACCTGCCGCTAAAAAATAGAGTCCGATAACAAACACTAAATACCTCTTAAAAATCTCTTTCATTTCCATGTCTTTTTAACCTCTTTCTATTGATTCCTTTCTCATGTATTGAAAAGGATATGCAAAGGTCTTGTTTTTTACTCTGAAATAGATTATCTAATTCCATACAGTTTTTGTCATATCCGAAACAAATCGTATTTTTACGTCATAAAATAAAGGTGTAAATGGTAAAATCTCGTATATTTGATAATACACAATTGTTGAAGGAGCATCCTGAACTTCCTCATTATAAAGAGGAGGTAGTCTGTTTCCGGAGTGAATATAAAGATAGAAGTTATCCGGCAAATGAATGTTATTTCAATCGGGAGCTTTATATGATATTCGTTCTTGAAGGCCGTTCGGAAATTCTACTGAATGGAGAGTTTATTGCGATAGAACCGAATATGTTACTTATTCACGGAGCAAATTATCTCACGGAACATCTTTATTCAAGCCGGGATATTAAATTTATCACTCTCGCCCTTTCCGAATCTATGCGGACGGACGATTCATATCTGACACAAATCACGGCAATCCTGTTGGCAACCATGAGGCGGAATAAGCAATATACGATTCAGTTGACAGAGTATGAAGCTCAAATCATCCATAAGGAGCTGGAAGTATTGATGCATCTGATGAATATTGAAC
>NZ_JBDFVF010000038.1:0-62221 GCF_040913205.1 Bacteroides sp. MSSM.1001136sp1_RTP21357st2_D2_RTP21359_211015
CAATGATGCTTTGTTCAAAGTACAGAGTGATGTGATCCGTCATCTGGCAGCAGAAAGATCTTGTGTCTTTGTAGGACGTTGCGCAGATTATATTCTGAGAGAGCATCCTCGTTGCGCTAATGTTTTTATTTCAGCCTCTAAAGAAGATCGCATAGCGCGGTTGTGTGGCATGCATCATATTGATGCGGAAGCTGCAGAAGAAATGATCGAAAAAGCGGATAAGAGACGTTCGGAATACTATAATTATTATAGCTATAAAACATGGGGAGCAGCAGCTACTTATCATTTGTGCATTGATTCTTCTTCTTTGGGAATTGAAGAGACAGTGCGGTTCATTGAAGAATTTGTAGTAAAGAAACTGCAGCTTGTATGACAGGATAGAAAAGCAGATTGAAAAAATAAATAAAGCCGGCATATTCCATTTGGATATAGCCGGCTTTATTGTTTATATGCTAAACTTGATTTACATCATTGCTAATAATATCATCTGTCCCGTTAGAATACGGAGGAACATTGATAACGGATAAACTGTAGAGTATCCCACTGCCGGAGCATCTCCGGAGGTTGTTTGATTGGCATAAGCCAATGCCGGTGGGTCGGTATTACTACCGGCTATCAATCCCATCAGGGTGAAGTAGTTTACCTTATAATATAATCTTGCGATGGTGCCGATGATAAGTAGCGGGATAACGGTGATAAGGAAACCGGAACCTACGTATAGTAATCCGTCTCCCTCGACTACCGTTTGCACGAAATTGGCACCGGCATCTATACCGACACTGGCAAGGAAGAGAACGATACCGATTTCACGAAGCATCAGGTTGGCACTCATGGTTGTATAAGTCACTAAATGCAGCTTATGACCGAAACGGCCGATAAGAATAGCCACTACCAGCGGTCCGCCTGCCAAACCTAATTTTAAAGGAGTCGGCATACCCGGGAATGCAATCGGAAGACTACCCAGAAGGATACCTAAGAAGATACCAACGAAGATCGTAACAATGTTCGGAGTATCCAAGCGTTTCAACTGATTACCCAGTACACCGGCAACACGTTCCACTGCATCTTGCTGTCCTACCACCATAACGCGGTCACCTACCTGAAGTATCAGATTCGGATCGGCAAACAGGTCCATACCGGAACGGTTGATACGAGTGACATTGACCCCATACATACTACGGAAGTGCATAGAACCTAATGTTTTACCATTGATTTCCGGTTTGGTAACCAGAATACGACGGGAAACCATTGGGAGGTCTTGTTTTTCCCAGTCGAGCTCCACTTCTTTTCCGATAAATACTACAATTGCAGGAGCGTCTTCTTCCGAGCAGACGATAAATAACTGGTCGCCTATATTAAACACTGTTTCATGGTCGGGAATACTTACATGACCATCATGGCGAATTCGGGAGCAAACGAACTTACGGCCCAGGAAATTCTTGATTTCAATCAGCGTTTTTCCACTAATTGATTCATTGCGAACTTCCAGGCTCATCATGTGAGGTTTGTGGTGTGAATCTCCACTTTGGATTTTCAGGCTTTCTTCTTCTTTCGCCATATTGACACGGAAGATGTAACGGATGGCAATGATAGAACCAATGATACCTACCACACCGAGGGGATAAGCACATGCATAACCGAGAGCAATCTGCGGACCGGTATAATGCAACTGATTCAGAGCCTCATTGGCAGCACCAAGTCCCGGAGTATTTGTCACTGCTCCGTAAAGGATACCTACCATCATCGGCAGTTCTACCCGGCCGTTCCAGAGGTAATAAAGCCCCAGTGCGACAGCAATATTTAACACTACGATGCCTACAGCCAACAGGTTTAATGTCATTCCTCCTTTTTTGAAAGAGGAGAAGAAAGATGGCCCCACCTGAAGACCGATACAGAATACGAACAAGATCAATCCGAATTCACGGATGAAATGTAGGATGTGTGTATCGGCTGTGAAGCCGAAATGTCCCATTAGGATGCCGGCAAACAAAACAAATGTGACGCCCAAAGAAACTCCGAATATCTTTATCTTACCAAGATACACGCCGGCAGCCACTACAAATGCGTAGAGGAGCACGATGTGAGCTACGGAGCTGGGGTCCCATAATAAACTTTGTAACCAATCCATAATATAGCAGTTTTTATAATGTTTTTCTAAAAACGAGTGCAAAATTACTCATAACATTGGAGCTAATCAAATAAAAGAAGAACTAAAAATGAAGAATTTCTATGCAGATTGTATGCACTTGACGAATCGGGGCGTCCTGTGCGAATTTTCCCTAAAAAAGAGATTCGTTTTAACTTATTGGTTATATTTGCAGGTCGAACGACTGACATTTAGAAAGAGATAGATAAAAATAAAGACAATATTAATCTTGTTTTAATTTTAAATAAACTATGGCAGACAAAAAAGAAAAACTCTTCTCAGACTTTTCTCCTGCCTCCACCGAACAATGGATGGAGAAGGTTACAGCCGATTTAAAAGGTGCTGATTTTGAGAAGAAGCTCGTTTGGAAAACAAACGAAGGGTTTAAAGTGAAACCTTTTTACCGGATGGAAGATCTGGAGGATTTAAAAACTACTGATGCACTTCCTGGAGAGTTCCCTTATTTAAGAGGAACTAAAAAAGACAACAATGCATGGTTGGTTCGTCAGGAAATTAGAGTAGAATGTCCGAAAGAAGCCAATGCGAAAGCACTGGATATCCTAAATAAGGGTGTTGACTCACTTTCTTTCCATGTGAAAGCAAAAGAACTTAATGCGGAATATATTGAAACACTGTTAAGTGATATTCAGGCAGAGTGTGTTGAACTGAATTTCTCAACCTGTCAGGGGCATGTGGTTGAGTTGGCTAATCTGCTGGTAGCTTATTTCCAGAAGAAAGATTATGATGTGAAGAAACTGAAAGGTTCTATCAACTATGATTTCTTCAACAAGATGCTGACTCGTGGCAAGGAGAAAGGTGATATGGTACAGACAGCCAAATCTTTGATTGAAGCCATTCAGCCGCTTCCTTTCTATCGTGTGCTGAATGTAAACGCTTTATCATTGAATAATGCAGGCGCTTATATTTCTCAGGAACTGGGCTATGCTCTGGCTTGGGGAAATGAATATATGGGTCAATTGACTGATGCCGGTATTCCTGCTGCCATAGTAGCCAAGAAAATCAAATTTAATTTTGGTATCAGTTCCAATTATTTCCTTGAAATAGCGAAATTCCGTGCGGCACGTTTGCTTTGGGCAAATATTGTAGCTTCTTACAATCCCGAATGTGTGCGTGATTGCGAGAATAAAGGTCCTAACGGAGAATGTCGTTGCGCAGCAAAAATGGCGGTTCATGCCGAAACTTCTACTTTCAATCTTACTTTGTTTGATGCACATGTAAATCTGCTTCGTACACAGACTGAAGCCATGAGTGCTGCATTAGGAGGCGTAGACTCTATGACGGTAACTCCGTTTGATAAGACTTATGAGACTCCGGACGAGTTCTCAGAACGCCTGGCTCGTAACCAACAACTGCTGCTGAAAGAAGAATCTCATTTTGATAAAGTGATCGACCCTGCTGCCGGTTCTTATTATATCGAGAATCTGACTGTGGCTATTGCAAAACAGGCTTGGGAACTCTTCCTTGCTGTAGAAGAAGCAGGTGGCTTCTATGCGGCATTGAAAGCAGGAACTGTTCAGGCTGCTGTGAATGAGAGCAACAAAGCTCGTCATAAAGCAGTTGCACAGCGTCGTGAAGTGCTGTTGGGTACCAACCAATTCCCGAACTTCAATGAAAAGGCTGGCAATAAGCAACCTGTTGAAGGTAAGTGTTGTTGCGGAGGTGACTCTCACACTTGCGAAAAAGAGGTGGATACTCTGGTGTTCGATCGTGCTGCCAGTCAGTTTGAAGCATTGCGTCTCGAAACAGAAGCATCAGGCAAACGTCCGAAAGCGTTCATGTTAACCATTGGTAATCTGGCCATGCGTCAGGCACGTGCTCAATATTCTTGTAACTTCCTGGCTTGTGCCGGTTATGAAGTAATTGATAATCTGGGATTTGAGACAGTAGAAGCAGGAGTAGAGGCAGCTATGGCTGCAAAAGCTGATATTGTTGTTATCTGTTCCAGCGATGATGAATATGCTGAATATGCAATTCCTGCTTTCAAAGCACTGAATGGTCGTGCTATGTTTATCATTGCCGGTGCTCCGGCTTGTATGGACGACCTGAAAGCTGCAGGTATCGAAAACTTCATCCATGTTCGTGTCAATGTATTGGATACCTTGAAAGAGTTTAACGCTAAACTATTGAAGTAAGATGAGAAAAGATTTTAAAAACATCGATATATATGCCGCATTTCAGCCGACTAATGGTGCTGAATGGCAAAAGGCTAACGGTATCTCCGCTGACTGGAAAACACCGGAACACATTGAAGTGAAGCCTGTTTATACAAAAGAAGACCTCGAAGGAATGGAACACCTTGGCTATGCTGCCGGACTTCCTCCTTATCTGCGCGGTCCGTATTCAGTAATGTACACTCTTCGTCCCTGGACCATCCGCCAGTATGCCGGATTTTCTACCGCCGAAGAATCAAATGCATTTTATCGCCGTAATTTGGCTGCCGGTCAGAAAGGTTTGTCAGTGGCATTCGACTTAGCTACTCACCGCGGTTATGACCCCGATCACGAACGTGTAGTAGGTGACGTAGGTAAAGCCGGTGTATCTATCTGTTCATTGGAAAATATGAAAGTGCTGTTCGATGGTATCCCATTGAACAAGATGTCTGTGTCTATGACAATGAATGGAGCTGTACTTCCGATTATGGCATTCTATATCAATGCCGGTCTGGAACAAGGTGCTAAACTCGAAGAAATGGCCGGTACTATCCAGAATGATATTCTGAAAGAATTCATGGTGCGTAATACTTATATTTATCCGCCTGCATTCTCTATGAAGATTATTTCAGATATTTTCGAATACACTTCGCAGAAGATGCCTAAGTTCAACTCTATCTCTATCTCCGGTTATCACATGCAGGAAGCAGGCGCAACCGCGGATATCGAGTTAGCTTATACATTGGCCGATGGTTTGGAATATCTTCGTGCAGGAACGGCAGCAGGCATTGATATTGATGCATTTGCACCGCGTCTGTCTTTCTTCTGGGCGATTGGAACCAATCACTTTATGGAAATAGCCAAGATGCGTGCTGCACGTATGTTGTGGGCAAAGATTGTGAAACAATTCAATCCGAAGAACCCGAAATCACTGGCGTTGCGTACTCACTCGCAGACTTCAGGCTGGTCACTGACCGAACAGGATCCGTTCAATAACGTAGGACGTACCTGTATTGAGGCTATGGCTGCAGCTTTGGGGCATACTCAATCTTTGCATACCAATGCATTGGATGAGGCTATTGCTCTTCCAACAGATTTTTCCGCACGTATTGCCCGTAATACACAGATTTACATTCAGGAAGAAACTTACATCTGCAAGAACGTTGACCCATGGGGTGGTTCTTACTATGTAGAATCTCTGACGAACGAACTGGCACACAAGGCTTGGGAGCATATTCAGGAAATTGAAAAACTGGGTGGTATGGCGAAAGCTATCGAAACAGGTATTCCAAAGATGCGTATCGAAGAAGCTGCTGCACGTACACAGGCTCGTATCGACAGTGGTCAGCAGACAATTGTCGGTGTGAACAAGTATCGTTTGGAAAAAGAAGCTCCGATTGATATTCTTGAAATTGATAATACTGCAGTCCGTCTTGAACAGATCGAAAACCTGAAACGTTTGAAAGATGGACGTAACCAGGCTGAAGTGGACAAAGCATTGGTAGCAATTACCGAATGTGTGAAGACTGGCAAGGGTAATTTGTTGGAATTGGCTGTGGAAGCAGCTCGTGTTCGCGCAACATTGGGTGAGATTTCTTATGCTTGTGAACAGATAGTAGGACGTTATAAAGCAATAATTAGAACGATATCAGGCGTGTATTCATCAGAAAGTAAAAACGATAGCGACTTCAAACGTGCTTGTGAACTGGCCGAGAAGTTCGCGAAGAAAGAGGGACGTCAACCTCGTATCATGGTTGCAAAGATGGGACAGGACGGTCACGACCGTGGTGCTAAAGTCGTAGCAACCGGTTATGCTGACTGTGGCTTCGATGTGGATATGGGACCGTTGTTCCAGACTCCGGCGGAAGCTGCTCGCGAGGCTGTTGAAAACGACGTTCATGTAGTAGGTGTTTCTTCACTGGCTGCCGGACATAAGACATTGGTTCCGCAAATTATTGAAGAACTGAAGAAACTGGGTCGCGAAGACATTGTAGTGATTGCCGGTGGTGTTATTCCTGCACAAGATTACGATTTCTTGTATAAGGCAGGTGTAGCTGCTATCTTCGGTCCGGGTACTCCGGTAGCGAAAGCTGCTTGTCAGATTCTGGAAATCCTAATGGATGAAGAATAAGGAAAACTTTCTTATTGACAGATTGTATATGCAATAAGTGGGAAACCATGAATTAATAGAAAAAAGGGTCAGTAACTGACCCTTTTTTTGTATCCTATTATTGAAAACTTCCTTTTTGGCGTTTTATAAAAAAGTACCTCAAATTTGATTTATTGAAAAAATATTCATAATATTGTCATCACTTTGTTAACTGTTGACCCGTACCTTTGCGCATAAATTTCTAAACTATGGTAGATTTCATGGATGATAAACAATTATTGGGAGAGCTGAAAAGAGGCAATAATGCAGCTTTTGAGTTTCTGTTCAAGAGTTATTATCCTCGTTTGCGAGGGTATGCTATTCGTTTTATAGAAGATGAAGAAACGGTTCGTGATATTATTCAAGAGTGTTTCTTACGATTTTGGGAACGTCGCGAAATGTTATCTGCCTTCTCACTTACTTCTCTTCTTTTTTCTATGGTCCGCAATGGATGTCTAAATTATCTGAAGCATCGCTCGATTGTTGAAAAGTACCGGGTGGAGTACTTGGCAAAGGTGGATGGGGAAGAAAGACTCTACTATGCAGACTTTATGCAGGATGCAGAACATAAATTATTATACAAAGAATTGCAGGAGCAGATTGCCCTTGTGCTTAATCAGTTGCCGGACAGGTCGCGTGAGATTTTTTTGTTAAGCCGTTTCAGGGGATTGAAGAACAGGGAAATCGCAGAAAAACTACAAATATCTACCACAGCAGTCGAAAAGCATATAGCAAGGGCTTTGGAATATTTCTCCCGGCATTTTAGCGAACGCTATCCGGTGGATCTGTATATAGTGATATTGGCATGGCTGATGATGGAGCAGAAATAATCAATGCACTCTTCGGTTATATAAAGAATAAGAAGCAGGAAAGTTTTTTCTGCTTTTTTTGTTTCAGAGGTTGGGTAAAAGAAATATGGGTTGTTACATCTTATAGAAAGTGAATATCATGAAGCAAGAAGAAAATATCCGTGAATTGGCTATTCAGTATTTTGAAGGACGCATATCAAGAGCTGACGAAAAGAATCTGTTCGAATATATCGAACAGGTGGAAGGTGGCTATGGCAGGTTCCGTCAATGGGAGAGAGAATGGATGAATCACCGGAATACCGATTCGGAGACAGATGCCGAATGGGAAGCTTTGAAGCATAAGATGTATACGCAGGAAGCGATTGTTCCGTTATTGAAAAAGTCGAAACTTGGTATATGGAAGATAGCCCGTATTGCTGCCGTTATAGCATTGATTGTCGGTACTACGTTGGGTATTCAACAGGCTATTTACTTGTTTACGCCAAAGACTTTCTTTGTTTGCGAAGCTCCGTTGGGGGATAAAAGTAAGATACAGCTTTCGGATGGTACGGTTGTATGGCTGAATGCAGGTTCCGTATTAAGATATTCGAATCATTTTAATACAGCCGACCGGGTGGTGGAGCTGGAAGGAGAGGGGTATTTTGAGGTGACTAAACAGAATGGAAAGCAATTTACGGTAAAGACGCATGAATATGATGTGGTGGTGAAAGGTACGAAATTTAATGTATCTGCCTATTCGGACGATTCGTATATAACAACCACCTTGCTGGAAGGAGCGGTAGAGTTGAATTATAAAGAAGATCAGATACGGATGTCTCCGGGAGAATCTATTTCTCTGGATTTGGCAACAGGACAGTTGAAAGGAAAGAAGGTAAATGCACGTCAGGCAATGGCGTGGGCGGAAGACAGGATTGAATATGATGACATTACGTTAGGAGAGATGGTGAAGAAGCTTTCACGTCAGTACGATGTGCATATTCAGTTAGAGTCGGAGAAATTGGGCGATATGAAGTTCCGTGTTTCGTTGCGTAATAAAGAGACAATCGTAGATGTAATGGATGCACTGAAAGAAATCATACCTATCAAAGTAGAATATAAGGAAAAGGATATATATATAAGATAAGAACTCAATGTTTAATTGTAAAGAAATCAAGTATGAATATTACTCAAATAGGCAGATTTGGGATGCTGTTGATGATGGCATCTGTTGCAATCTCGTGTTCTGACCCTAATCCTTTGGACTCATACACTCGTGTTCCGTTCGAAAAAACGGAAACGGATGACGGAAATGGTGATGGTGACGGAGACGGTGCCGGCGGTTTGTTCGAGAAAGGAAACGGAACGGACAGCAAACCTTATATGATAATGAATGCTACGCAGATCAGAAATATGCGTAGTGTGTTGAAATCGGGAATGAAAGTTTATTTCCAGTTAGGTGCTGATATTGATATGGCAGGCATTGATGACTGGCAGTCGTTGAATGGTTCCGGTGATTTTCCTTATGAAATAGATTTTGACGGAGACAGCCATGTCATTAAGAACTTCAAATGTTCTGCCGGTGATTATCCAAGTTTCTTCGGAGTATTGTGCGGTGATTGTCGTAATGTGGGCTTTGTGAATGCTTCTGTATCATCTGCTCGGCAGGGGATTGGAATTATTACCGGTTATCTCGGACTTAAAGATAAAGGTAACGGAAATAAGACAGGAAGAATTGTGAACTGCTATACGACCGGCGAAGTAATCGGTTCTGGTGCGGCAGGTGGAATAGCCGGTGTATTGGCAAATAGCTATGATGGGCAAGAAAGTTATATAAAGAACTGTTATTCAAATGCAACGGTCAGCGATCAGGCGGCAAGTGGCGGAAAAGCAGGCGGTATTGCCGGACGGAAAGTAGGTGTCGGCGGATTTATTGAGAACTGCTATGCATACGGAGCAGTCAGTGCAACTAAAGGAGGCGTAGGCGGTATTTTGGGACAAATCGACAAAAGTTGTGACATTGCTATCAAGAACAGCGCAGCATGGAGTAACTTGACCGGAGTGGATGCTTCGTCAACCGTAGGACGCATTGTTGGGGTCTCTGCTTCATTAGGCAGTTATGAGAATTGTTACGCCTGCGAAAGTATTGTACTCAAAGTGAATGAAAAAACGATTACCGCATCAGACGAATCATCAGCCACGGGAACAACTTTTCACGGAGTGGCGAAGTCAGCGGAAGAACTGGGGAATATCATCGTAGCCTGGAATCCGAATCTTTGGAAAAAAGGAACGAACGGTTATCCGATATTCCAGTGGTCTGAATAAATAAAGCCAGTCGATACAAAAAAGCAGAAATAATCTGCTTTTTTGCTTTTATAGGGGTTGGGCAGATGAATGATGAGTTGTTTTATCTTATAGAAGCGATTCAGAGAAATACTACAATCGAATATATATATCCTTAAATATAAATCACTTTAAATTGTAACAACTTAATTGATAAAATTATGAATGACCGAAGAAACTCATTTTTTAGACTGTTTCTCCTGATTCTGTTGTGTTTGGGCGTCCAGTCACTACGGGCGCAGACAGTTACAAAGGTCTTTAAAAATGAGCCGCTGAAGGCGGTATTGAAAGAAGTTGAGCGGCAGACGAAGTACTCCATTATCTATAAAACGGACGAGGTTAATGAAAACAAGAAGATAACGGCTTCCTTTCAGCAGGCAACTGTTAATAATGTGCTTGCTACTGTTTTGGATAAGGATGTAGAGTATAAACTACAAAACCGGATGATTATCATCACAAAGAAAACAGAACGTAATACTACTGCCGTCCCATCGCAGCCTTTACATCGGGTTACGGGGAAAGTGGTCGATGTGAACGGTGACCCGGTAATCGGTGCCAGTGTACAGGTGATGGGACAGTCTATGGGAACGATCACGAATTTGGATGGTGAATTTACATTATCCTCGGTTCCGGCCAATGCCCTAGTCGTTGTGTCCTATATTGGATTTGAGAAGAAAGAAATTAAAGTCTCCGACTTGCAGAAATCTTCGAGAGTAATACTCCGGGAGGATACGGCTACGCTGGAAGAAGTGGTGGTGGTAGGCTATGGTACTCAAAAGAAAATAAACCTGACGGGAGCTGTTGCAGTAGTAGACAGTAAAGCGATGGAAGACAGACCCGTGCCGAGAGCCTCACAGATGTTGCAAGGGACTGTGCCCAATATGAATGTAACTTTTGGGTCTGGGTATCCGGGAGCTTCGGCAACTATCAATATCCGTGGTGTGAATTCTATCAGTGGCAATGCATCGCCATTAGTGCTGATTGACGGAATAGAAGGGGATATCGACCGCTTGAATCCGAATGACATCGCTTCCATTTCCGTATTAAAAGATGCATCTTCGGCCGCTATTTACGGGGCTCGTGCTTCTTATGGTGTTATCCTCGTGACTACCAAGGAAGGCTCCGCCCGCAAGACTACCGTTTCGTATGATGGAAGATATTCATGGAGTAATCAGACGACTTCTACTGATTTTGAAACCAGGGGATATTATTCGGCAGGCATCAACGACTTGTTTTATACCAATTATAACGGAAAGCCTTATACCAACTATACGGAAGAAGACTACCGCCAGCTTTGGTTGCGCCGGAATGATAAAACGGAGAATCCCGAACGTCCCTGGGTAGTTACCGACCAACGTGACGGAAGAGATACATACGTCTATTACGGTAACTTCGACTGGTATAATTATCTTTATCGTAAAAACAGACCGATGTGGGAGCACAATATCAGTGTCAGTGGAGGAAATGAAAAGTTGAACTATTATTTATCAGGAAATACAGTTGACCAAACGGGTATCTTCAGACAGAATCCTGATAAATACAAGGTGTATAATTTCAGAAGTAAAATCTCGGCAAAGATCACTCCACGACTGACAATCAGCAATAACACGAAGTACCATTATAATAGTTACTCTTATCCGGGATTATCGGGTATTAATAACAACTTCAATACTGCGGTGAATCATGCACTGGCGAGCTTTGTACCCATTAATCCGGATGGCAGTGCGGTGTATCTGACTTCGTTGAGCAATTCTGCTGTTTTGGATGGCATGGGAGCTATCCTTGCTTATGGAAAACATAAGAATGAAGACCAGCGGTATGAGTTTTCCACGACTTTCGAAGCAAGTTTCAATGTAATGAAGAACCTGAATGTCCGTGCAAATTACAGCTACCTGCACTATAACTATCAGACCATGAACAGAACAGTAAATGTACCATATTCTAAGTATCCGGGTGAGATATCCTATCTGACTACCGGAAGCGGTGTGAATCAGTTGAAAGAAACGCAGACCAATCATTGGTATCAGGCTTTCAATGTTTATGGTGATTATATGCTGGATATTGCCGACCATCAGATAAAAATCATGGCAGGTTACAATTATGAAACCAAGCGCCTGAAAGATATCAAAGTCTCCCGCCAGGGCTTGCTCTCCGATGACTTGAATGACTTAAATCTGGCAGTCGGAGATGCGATGACTATGTCCGGCGGACAAAATGAATATGCGCTTTTGGGAGCATTTTATCGTCTTAATTACTCCTATAAAGGAGGTCGTTACCTATTTGAGACGAGTGGACGCTATGACGGAAGTTCACGTTTCAGAAGCGGACACCGTTTCGGTTTCTTCCCCTCGGCTTCCGTAGGATGGAGAATCAGTGAAGAACCGTTTTTCGGGAATTTAAAGAAGAATATTGATAATGTGAAATTGCGTCTGTCATACGGTTCGTTGGGAAATCAGCAGGTAGGATACTACGATTATATCCAAACCATTAATACCAACGGTACAATGAATTATATCTTTGGCGATCAGAAGAAAGGCTCTTATGCAAGTGTCTCCGACCCGAATTCCGCCGACCTGACCTGGGAAACCGTTTCGACTTGGAACGTAGGACTCGATCTCGGATTCCTGAACAACCGTCTGAACCTGACTGCCGATGCCTATGTTCGTGATACTAAAGGTATGCAAACTTCCGGCAAAAAGCTTCCCGGTGCTTATGGAGCCAACGAGCCCAAGCAAAATGCAGCCAACTTGCGTACCAAAGGCTGGGAATTGATGCTGACCTGGAATGATGCTTTCAAACTGGCAAACAAACCTTTCCGTTATAACCTGTCTGTAGGCTTGGCAGATAATACATCGGAAATAACCAAATTCGATAATCCTTCCAAGATATTGAGTGATTATTATGTAGGTCAGAAATTGGGAGATATCTGGGGATATGTAGTAGACGGACTTTTCAGAACAGACGAAGAAGCGGCAAACTATAACGTCGACCAAACAGCAGTCAACTTCGTTATCAATACAGCGCAGGTGAATCCGGGACTTCACGCCGGTGATATGAAATTTGTTGATTTAGACGGCGACCATACAATATCTTCCGGCTCGAACACGGCAGATGATCCGGGCGACCGTAAAATAATCGGAAACTCATTGCCGCGCTATACATACAGTATTCAAGGTGGATTCGACTGGTATGGATTCGACTTCTCCATCTATCTTCAGGGAGTAGGACATCAAGACTGGTATCCGGGTACTAATTCTGTATTCTTTTGGGGACCATACGCTCGTCCGTATTCATCGTTCATTCCACGCGATTTCTTGAGCCAGGTATGGAGCCCGGAAAATCCCGATGCTTATTTCCCACGTCCGATAGGGTATCTTGCCCTCGGCAATAACCGTTCTTTGGGAGTGGTGAACGACCGTTATTTGCAGAATCTGGCTTATTGCAGAGTGAAGAATATCACAGTAGGCTATACGATTCCCGCCGTATGGACGAAGAAGGTAAAGATAGAACGCCTGCATATCTATTTCAGTGGTGAGAATCTGTTTACCTTCTCTCCGCTAAAGAGCGACTACATTGATCCGGAACAAGCATCGGCAGAAAATTCCATCCAATCGGCAAATGGTAACGCAAAGTTGTATCCCTGGTCAAAGACCTATTCTTTTGGAGTGAACGTAACTTTTTAAACTAACTAATATTTGAATTATGAAACCTGTTTATATAGTATCTTGGTTGTTCGCGTTGGCGATATCTTTCGTGTCTTGCGACGATTGGTTGGATAAGACACCCAAAGACCGCCTGTATCCGGATGTATATTTCAAGACTGAAGATGAGTTGCGATTATTTACGAATCAGTTTTATAACAATCTGGTTCCGTCCGCTGTCGATATTTATTCCGAGTCGTCCGATTTGATTGTCAAGTCCGACTTGATGCTCGAAATGTCCGGACAGCGCATCATACCCGATGAAGGAAACGGTTGGAATTTTACGGCACTTCGCGATATTAATTTCTATCTGCAGTATTCCCATAACTGCACGGAAGTGAATGCCCGTAACCGTTACGATGGTGTTGCCCGTTTTTTCAGAGCTTATTTCTACTTTGAGAAGGTGAAGAGATATGGCGATATTCCCTGGTATGACAAAGCACTCGACTCGGATGATCCCGAATTGTATAAAGCCCGGGACTCACGTGAATTTGTCATGCAGAAAATGCTGGAGGACCTGGATTTTGCGATAGCCAATCTTCCGAAAACGAAGAATGCGTATGTACTGACCCGGTGGACGGCATTGGCACTGAAATCCCGTGTCTGCCTGTTTGAGGGTACTTTCCGCAAATATCATGGACTGGAGGATTGTGAAAAATACCTGAATGCTTGTGTCTCGGCTTCTGAAACCTTTATGAACGAAAGCGGATATACACTCTATAAATCGGGCAGCACACCTTACAGGGATTTATTCGCTTCCATAAATCTACAAGCGGATGAAGTGATTTTCGGGCGTGACTATGAAGCTTCTCTTTCTGTGCTTCATAATGTGCAGAATTATGAGAACTCCACCACAATGGGACGTCCGGGAATGAACAAGAAGATTGTGAATTCTTATCTGATGGCGGACGGAAGCCGTTTCACGGATAAAGCCGGTTATGAAACGATGACATTCGATCAGGAATGTCAGAATCGGGATCCGCGACTGGCACAAACCATCCGTACCCCTGGATATACGAGAATCGGAAGTACAAAGAAAGAAGCCCCGAACCTGGCTTATACCATGACCGGATATCACCTGATAAAATATTCGATGACGGCTAACTACGATGAATATAATAAATCGTGCAACGATATTCCCCTGTTCCGCACGGCAGAGGTGTATCTGAATTTTGCAGAAGCAAAAGCCGAACTAGGCACTTTGAAGCAAGCCGACATCAATAAATCTATTAAATTACTTAGAGACAGGGTAGGAATGACTAACCTGGATATGGAACTGGCAAATTCAAAACCCGACCCGTATTTGATGAGTGCCGCCACAGGTTATCCGAATGTGAAAGGAGCCAATCAGGGAGTAATCCTTGAAATCCGTCGCGAACGAACCATCGAACTGGCAATGGAGGGTTTCCGTTATTACGACATCATGCGTTGGAAAGAAGGTAAACTATTTGAGAACGATCTGCTGGGAATCTATGTTCCCGGGCCCGGAACTTACGATTTAGATAAAGACGGTACGGATGATGTCTGTTTCTACGTAGGAACAAAACCTGCCGGAAATGTACCTTTATATTTAGAGATCGGCGAGCAGATTCGCTTGTCGAATGGCGAAAGTGGTTATATCATCTGTCATAGTCTGATTACCAAGAAATGGAATGAAGACAGAGATTATTTGTACCCTGTTCCTATCAGCGAACGTACTTTGTCCAATGGTGTGATAACACAGAATCCCGGTTGGAATGACGGATTGAACTTTAATTAATTAGATTCAGAAATATAAATTCTTATGAAAAATATGATTTCTTATATATGTCTTTTGGCAACCGTGTTTGCCAACTTGTCCTGTGCCGACGACATGGACAACTCTAAATTCGATAATATGATACCTTACGGTAAACAGGAAGTTTCCTATACTTATCCGAAAGGGGAGGGGAACCTTAGAGTGTTGACCTTTAATATAAGGCATTGTGCCGGTAACGATGACGTGATTAATTATGACAGGACAGCCGCTGTTATCAACGGAATGGAACCCGATGTCGTTTGCCTGCAGGAAGTGGACTACATGACTACCCGCAGTAATAAAGTCGACCAACTGAAAACCTTGGCGGATAAAACAGGCATGAATCACTATTTTAGTAAGTCAATCGCTTACCAGGGTGGTGAATACGGTAATGGCCTTTTGTTCAAAGGGACGCCGATCAGCACGAAGACTTATCCCCTTCCCGGTGCCGAACTCCGTTCTGCTGCCATAGCCGAATTTGAGAACTATGTAGTTATCTCCACCCACTTGGCTTTGGAAGAGAATAATAGAGTTGAATCTGCAAAACAGCTCACAGACCTTGCCAAAACATATAATAAAGTGGTTTATATGGCTGGTGACTTTAACGAGGACTTGATGAATGGCACATTCTTTACGGAACTGAAGAAAGAATGGGAGGTTGTCAGTTCTACAGAAAACACTTTTCCTACCGGACAGGCTACCAAACGGATTGATTTTGTCGTTACTTTGAAAACTCCACCTACCACTGTGGTAAAATCGAATGTAATATACAACCTGGATGGTGTCAACGTAGCAATAACTTCCGACCATTATCCACTTTATTGTGATTTTAAGAAGCCGACCGGACTTGAAGAATATCCGAAGGCAGAAGGTGACCTGCGCATAGGTAACTATTTCCTGACCTATTGTAAAGGTACAGATGGCGTGATTGATTACGACCGGACAGGACGTATTATCGCCAAAATGAATGCGGATATTGTCTGCTTGCAGGGACTGGATAAGGAGACGGAACGTTCGGAAGGTATCGACCAGTTGAACGTACTGGCACAGAAAGCAAATATGCATGATTACTTTGCTAAAGCCATTGATTATAAAGGCGGTGAATTCGGTGTTGGTATACTGACAAAAGAAGAACCTGTAAGTGTAGACAGATACCAAATGGCGGGAAAGAGCGAGATGCGTGCAGCCATGGTAGTGGAATATGAAAAGTTTGTAGTAGCCAGTACCAACTTCGATACGGATATGGCAAAGCGTATAGAGGCCCTTCAAACGTTAGAAACGAAACTGTCTGCCTATAATAAACCTGCATTCTTGTTAGGATACTTCAATGAGGGCGACTTGGAAAGCGAATTTTTCCAAATGGTGAAGAGTAACTGGAATCTTCTTAGTGCCGATAAGTCTACCGAAGTCAGTGGTAAGAAACGTCGCCTTGACTTTATCGTGTCTTTGAAGAGTCACAACGTAAATGTGACACAGGCTGATGTGATAGAAAGTCTGTCGGGAGTAGATGTGACCGTTGCTTCTACACATTATCCTCTTTTTTGTGATTTCTCCGGTTTAAAATAGAAACGTTATAGAGAGGCTGCACAGAGCTATGCACATATCGTGTGTAGAACTGTGCAGCTTCATTATATAGCTTATCAAACATCAAATGGAGTGGTATAAAAAAGGAGAAAGCGGTACATCTTGAAAACTATTCAGTTGAAGTTATCATTCTTTCTCCGATCTATGCCTTTATGGACTTTTTTCTCTCTTCATGCGGTCAATGAGAAATAATCGTGTAACTTTGTAAACTGTTAGTGTAAAAACAAGAAGAGAAAAAATGATAGTTTGCATAGCCGAAAAGCCATCAGTAGCACGCGATATAGCCGAAGTACTCGGCGCTCATACCAGAAAAGAAGGATATATAGAAGGAAACGGATACCAGGTGACCTGGACATTCGGGCATCTTTGTACCCTGAAAGAGCCGCATGAATACACGCCTAACTGGAAATCATGGAATTTAGGTAGCCTGCCAATGATTCCTCCACGTTTCGGCATCAAGTTGATAGAGAATCCTACCTACGAAAAACAATTCCACATTATCGAGGGACTGATGCAGAACGCAGATGAAATCATCAACTGCGGTGATGCCGGGCAAGAGGGAGAATTGATTCAGCGTTGGGTGATGCAGAAAGCAGGTGCACGCTGTCCGGTGAAACGTCTGTGGATTTCTTCATTGACAGAAGAAGCTATCCGGGAAGGGTTTGCGAAGCTGAAAGATCAGACAGATTTTCAGTCACTCTATGAAGCCGGACTTTCTCGTGCAATGGGTGACTGGCTATTAGGAATGAACGCCACCCGTCTTTACACCATTAAATACGGTCAAAATAAACAGGTACTCTCTATCGGTCGTGTACAGACACCGACTCTGGCACTGATTGTCAACCGTCAGTTGGAAATAGCTAATTTCGAACCCAAGCAATACTGGGAACTGAAAACCAACTATCGGGATACCACTTTTTCCGCACTTATCCGCAAAAGTGATGAAGAAATTGCTGCGGAAGAAGAAAAGAACGGTGGAAAAAAGAAAATAGATAATCCGGGTATCGACCCTATCGCTAACCGGGAAGAAGGCGAGGCATTGGTAGAACGCATAAAGGATCTTCCGTTTGTAGTCACTAGTGTTGGCAAGAAAGATGGGAGAGAGTTCGCCCCACGTTTGTTCGACTTGACTTCTCTTCAGGTAGAATGTAATAAGAAATTCGCTTATTCGGCTGATGAAACGCTGAAACTGATTCAGTCTCTTTATGAGAAGAAGGTAGCTACCTATCCGCGTGTTGATACTACTTTCTTGAGTGACGATATTTACCCGAAATGTCCTGCTATCCTGAAAGGACTCCGTGATTACGAAGTCTTGACAGCTCCGTTAGCCGGCACTACACTTCCTAAATCGAAAAAGGTATTTGACAACTCGAAAGTGACGGATCACCACGCCATTATCCCCACCGGAGTCTATGCTCAAAACCTGACGGATATGGAACGTCGTGTCTATGACTTGATAGCCCGTCGTTTTATAGCCGTATTCTATCCGGACTGTAAGATTTCTACTACTACCGTCATGGGAGAAGTGGATAAGATAGAATTCCGGGTGACCGGAAAACAAATCCTGGAACCGGGATGGCGTGTCGTGTTTGCAAAGGACGTAAAAGATCCTACTGAAGAAAAAGAGGAAGAGGATGAAAATGTACTCCCTACCTTTGTGAAGGGTGAAAGTGGTCCTCACATTCCCGACTTGAACGAGAAATGGACACAGCCGCCCAGACCTTATACCGAAGCAACACTGCTCCGTGCAATGGAAACAGCCGGAAAACTGGTAGATAATGATGAACTTCGTGATGCCTTGAAGGAGAATGGTATCGGCCGGCCGTCTACCCGTGCTGCCATCATTGAAACACTGTTCAAACGAAATTATATCCGTAAGGAGAGAAAGAACCTGATTGCCACCCCGACAGGAGTGGAGTTGGTGCAGCTCATTCACGAAGAATTATTGAAATCGGCGGAACTGACAGGTATTTGGGAAAAGAAGCTTCGCGAAATTGAAAAGAAGACATACGATGCCCGCCAGTTTCTCGAAGAACTGAAACAGATGGTTTCGGAAATCGTGATGAGCGTACTTTCTGATAATACGAATCGACGTATTACTATTCAGGATGCAGTAGCTGCAAAAGCCGAAGAGAAAGCAAAGAAAGAGCCTAAAAAGCGTGAACGAAAACCAAGTACACCGAAAGAAAAGAAACCAAAAGCGGAAAAAACGACGAACGAAGTGAAGGCTGATTTGCCCGGTTCTCCGGCTCCGGTGGCTACAATTGCTTCAACTCCTTCTGCAACAGGTGGGGTAGATGCTTTTGTTGGCCAACCCTGTCCACTTTGTGGTAAAGGAACTATCATTAAGGGGAAGACTGCTTACGGGTGTTCGGAATGGAGAAATGGATGTACTTTCCGGAAGAATTTCTAATCTGTATTGGAATAAATTAAATCCATTGGCAGTATGGTTATATTTCCTGCCTCACTATTGCTTTTCACTGATTAATTTTGTATCTTTAGTGATTTTCATTCTTTCGGAGATAGATAGTCACCTTATAGAATGACAAATATCACCTTATAAAGTGACATTAGTCATTCTATAAGGTGACTATTGTCCCATTGTAATGGGACAACTACCCGAGTGCATAAAAGATAATAAATTCCTGCACTGAAAAACTTTAAATAATAGAGACATTACCTGCATAGAAATAGTGTATCTTACCTAATTTCATATTATATGCCTCACAATAACAAGGTAAAGTGCATTGTAGAAAATAGTTATGTGAAAAACTACATAGTTTATTAAAAAACACTATATTTGTACACAACTCTAAATGTTCTACTTATAAAATACGACTATCAATAAATTATTCAGATGAACCGCTTTATTAACTACTACAAGAAGATATTCTCACAAGAGTACATGGATCGCACCATTTCGGGAGGTATCAAGTCACAGCTCACCTTGCTACTCGTTACCATTGCTACGGTGCTGACTATCTTTTTTATTATCGCGATGCTTTTTTCCATCCAACTGCATGGACACGAGGAATGGGGAGAAAGACTTTGGGTGGTGTACAATAACTTTGTCGATCCCGGTAACCAAATAGAAGAGACTGCCTGGCCTAATAGGATATTAGTGGGACTTATCAGCATTTCGGGATCCGTTTTACTGGGCGGTGTGCTCATCTCTACCATCTCTAATATTATAGAGCGGCGTGTGGGGGTGGTATACACAGGGCGAATGACCTACCGTAATATAAAAAATCATTATGTGCTAATAGGATTCAATGAATTGTCTATCAATATGATACGCGAACTGTATGACGAATGTCCTTCAGCACGCATCTTGCTGATGAGCGGTATAGAGGCGGCGACAGTGCGCCATCGTATACAGTCGGCCCTACCCATCGAGATAGAGAGACAAGTGCTTGTTTACTTTGGCAACATTGAGTCGATTGAGGAACTCCAGCGGTTGAACATAGAGAGTGCTATTGAAGTGTATGTGTTGGGTGATGAAGAACGTTACGGGCGCGATGCTAAAAATATCGCTATTGTGCATTTGGTGAGTGCTCTGCGTGGTAAATGTTCTGATGGCAAGATGATGCCTGTGTATGTACAGTTCGACAGCATCCCTTCATATTCCAATATACAGAAAATGAATCTGCCGCCCGAAGTCTTTTGTATAGAAGGCAAGCCTAATATTTTCTTTCGCCCCTTTAATCTCCACGAAAACTTGGCCCGGCAGCTATGGAGCCTTTATGCAGCCGATTGTGAAAGGCGTTATGATCCGCTGGATTATCGTCCCATAAGCATAACGCAACAACCTGATGGAAGTTGGAGCGCTACCAGTCAAGACTATGTGCATTTGGTTATTGTGGGATTCAACCGAGTGGGACGCTCGTTGCTACTCGAAGCACTACGTATCTGCCATTATGCCAATTATGATGACCGCCTGCCTGCAGATGAACGTATACGTACCCGCATCACTTTAGTAGATCGCGAGATGGAGGCACAGGAAGACTACTTCAAAGCTCAATTTCCCTATATAGAGAATCAAATAGATGATATTGAGGTGGAATATTGCCATGACGACATTTGTAGTACTGCTATGCGTACCCGCCTGCAGCAGTGGGCACAAAATAAGCATTGTATGCTTACAGTGGCTATTTGTGTGCATGATCCCGATTTGAGCCTTTCATTAGGACTAAACTTGCCGCATGAAGTTTATCAATATCAGTGTCGTGTGCTTATCCGTCAGGAATTTAATAATGATTTGTCGTCAATGGTGGACGATGAGAAGGGACGTTATCGCTATGTCAAAGTGTTTGGCATGGTAGACAGGGGAATAAAGAAAAACATCTTACAAGACAAACTGGCTTTGTATGTGAACTACTTATACGATTGTTGTTATGCTGATGAAAGCCTCAAACAAAAAGAGGTATTGAAGAAAATGTATGAATCCTATGGCAACCACTCTGCCGACTTTATTTTGATGAACCACCAGGCGCAATATCTATGGAATAAATTAAGCGAGCCGCTGCGCTGGGCTAACCGCTATCAACTAGATGCCTATAGTGTGTTTTGTCGCACACTGGGCTATGGCATCAGACGGAGTAACTGCTCACCGACACACATATCCGAATCTATGTTCAATGAAGAACTGCCAGCCCAAGTTTTGTATCTGTTAGTGCGCATGGAGAAGTACCGATGGAATGCCGAGCGTACGGTGGCCGGCTGGAAACGTGCTAAGGTGAAGGATAAGGTGTTTTTGCTACATCCTCTTATTATGCCTTTCAGCGAACTACTACAAAGGCATCCCGAGGAGGTAGAGAAGGATGCTGATGTTATTTATAATTTGCCCTACATATTGGCATTGGGAGGATATGAACTTTATAGATTGGCCGATCAATAGATCCATATAACATTCGTATATAACGGCACAACATTTAGATACATGAAAAACGTGAAAGTCTTTATTGCTTCGTCGGCAGAACTTGATGAAGATAAATTGCAGATGGACCTCTACTTTTCGCAGAAGAATAAGGGATATAGGAAACGTGCCATCTGCTTCGAACAGCGTACCTGGCGTGATTTTCCCAGCTACCTTTCTGAGGAGCATCTGCAGAATAGATACGATGATTACATTCGCCAATGTGATATTGTGATTTTTCTTTTCCATACTCGTTTGGGGCAATATACGCTACGCGAACTGCAAGTCGCTTTTGAACAAGTGAAAGCGAGTGGTGGTAAACGTCCAAAAATTTACATTTATGCTAAACGCGACGAGCATGGCGCGGCACTACTGGAGAAACTAAAACAATACAGTGAGCAAGAATATGGACACTTCTGTGATACTTATGCCGACTACAATGAGCTGTTTCATCACTTTGACTATCAGTTAACGCAACTGGAAAATGAAGGTTTCATACGTCCCAATCCTGTAGACTTACCGCGTACTAGACGTTTTGTACTGCTTTGTTTGCTGCCTGTGGTGATAGTGGCTTTCTTCTTGCTGGCCTATCAGTTATGGCAACCTGTGACGTTTAGGGTCGAACTGAAGGAGAATATATCTACCACACTGCCCTTTCGGGGAGCTACGCTCACACTGAAGTATGCCGATGTAGTGGAAACCCGTGAACTGGCTACGTTGCAAGAGGTGGTGGAATTTGAAGGCATCAACCGCAAGTATGCTTGGCTCGACGACTTCACGCTAAGTTTCAAAGCTAAGGGGTATATGCCTGTAGATACTACACTAAGTTACACCAATACTTGTTTTCTAAGCATCTGTCGTAATAATGATGCTGGTGTGCTACAAGGTGTTGTGACCGACGAAGAACGACAACCCGTGGCTGATGCTCGTGTACAAGTGCTGGGCTATTCTGCACAAACTGGGGCCGATGGTTCCTTCTTGATAGAGGTACCATTATCGCAGCAAGCCACTAGCTATCGTCTCACAGTGATGAAAGCAGGTTTCGAAATCTGGGATTATAATGGGGTAGCTCCGTCGCCTACCGAGCAGATGCGCATAGCCTTGCGCAAAAAATAGTATAACCTTCAAACAACAGTGTACTCATGAAAAAACTCCTACTTACAGTTGCGCTATGTGCAGCTACTTTTTGGGTTATACGTGCACAGAGCCAACGCGGCACTGTAATGATACAAAATTCTGGTAAAAAAGCCTTGCCGCAAGTAAATATAGTGATAGAGGGGGCTACACCCACTACCAGTGATGCGCGGGGCTGTTTTGAGGTACAACTACCCAATCATATAGAGGGACAGCGGCTACTTATACAACAGATAGCCTATCGTGACTGGGTGGTGGTTAATCAACATATGGTGAACCAATGGGTATATGCACCTACCAAAAACTATCGGGTAGATATGTGTGCTAAAGAGGAGTATACGGCTAGAGTTGAGCAATTCTACCAGATAGGTAAAACCAATGCGAAGGCTAAGTATACCAGTGCCATGGCTCAACTCAAACAACTCAAAGAGGAAGGTAAAATGAATAGCGACCGCTATATGCAACGCCGGAAAGAGATACAAGCGGCTCTGAACACTGCACAAGAGATGTTAGACTGTTATGTACCTTTGCTGGTAGCTATCAATACAGACTATTTGGAACCTATAGAAAAACAGGCACAACAACTAGTGACGCAGGGAAAGCTGGATGAGGCTATCGGACTATACGAAGGATTACAATTGGAAAAAAGATTGGCTCATGACCTTGGCTTAAAGAAACAGTGGGATGAAGATATCGAAAGTATGATACCCACTGTTGAACGCTATGCACAAACATTGGTGTTACAAGGTGGTGAGGAGAGTTACCGGAAGGCAGGAGATTTATTCAAGAAGATAGCTGACAGTAGTCCCACACACATGGACCGTAATGCCGATTACGCAAACTTTGCTTATCATCAACGGAATTTTACAGATGCAGAGACTTACTACAAGAAAGCCATAGAGCACAGCAAAACACCTTATGATTTGGCTGATTGGTATACGAAACTAGGCCTTATCTATGATGATATGAACCGTTTGGATGAGAGTATCGGCTACTTTGACAAAGCACAACAATTGCTCGAAAAGTTACCGCGGAACATACTGGCTACAGCCGAACTTACTGTAAACCTTGATATCAACTTATCGACTGTACTCTTTAAAATGGTACGTAAGGGTACTCCCGAAACAAAATTGAAAGGTTGCCGAATAGCGCTCAATTCGCTCAAAGAGGCTGTGAAGATACTATTAGCTTTAGGTCCCACACAGGCACCAGACTACGAATCTAAGCTTATGGTCTGTTATCAAAACATGACTACTATCTATGGGGTGATGGGCGACAAGAAAGGGCTGGAACAAGCCCAGGCGGACATTGCTAAACTTAATATGACTGATGCTAAAGCTGATACGCAGGTAGAGTATTGGGTGGCGAAAGGAAACAATGCCAATTATAAAAAGAAATATGACGAGATGTTAGCTGCCTATCTGAAAGCTGATGAGATCATAGAGAAATTGTATCGTAACAATCCTTCTCAATATAAAATAGAGCGTATTACTATCTATCAGTTGTTAGCTGCTGCCTATTATGAGCTGGATCGCTATGTCGAAGCGGTGGATGCTGATGAAGAAGGCTTGGCTATTTTCAACACTCTCCCCGACGAGGAGCAGAGTACACAACGCGAACTTTATTATAACCTCTATTACAATCTCTATCAATGCTACTATTACACCCAACAGCATAATGAGGCATACGATGCTATCGAAAAGATTCATCCTTTCCTGAAGACCGAGGCGTCAGAATATGCTATAAATATATGGTTCACAGCGCTCAACGCCGCCTACAATTTGGGGCGTTATGAAATCTTGAAATATAGTGAAGAGATTATTGAGACCCTGAAAGCATGTCAGGACAACAAGGCTGTTTATTCGCAGGTCAATGCTTGTTATGCCTTTTTAGGAGCACTTTTTTTCAATACTGGGCATGTAGATACAGCTCTTTATTTTTATGATCTTAGTGATAAGTGTGCTACCCAGCACGGACATGTCCGTATGTTGGCTTATAATAAACTCAATCGTCTGTCGCTTAATCTCACAGGTCATCGGGCACAGGAAGTCGTAGCAGATGCTCCTGCCATAGAAACTGAATTGAAGAAAAGGGAGGGAGATAACGACAGTTTTGCACAGCTAAAGTATATTCAAATGATGGCCTATATGATGCTGGGGCAGTGGAACGAAGCTAATCGTATCTCTCAACTCATGAATCAGATGCCACCTCAAGATGCTGCTGTCGGACGTGCCCGTGCGCTATTGGCCCAGGCTGTGCTATGTATACACACTAAACAGGAGGCAAAGCCCTATTTTGATCGTTTCATGACCGAGGCAGAGGATGCGCGCCGCTCCAGTCTCTTCATGTACCACGAACTGATGGCAGACTACTATTTTGTATGCCTCTACTATGCTATGCAGAATAAACAATACAAACAGGCTTCAGAGATTACTGCCAAATTAGCTGATGTTATGAATAATTTGACCGAGGAATCTCCTATTCGAGGCGTTTATATGCAAATACAGTTCCTGAACAAATGCGGAGATTTGGCTTACTTCACTCACCACTATCAGAAGGCTCTCGATATATATGAAAGTACTATCTCTTTATTTTATGAATATCATGCAAACTCAAAAGTGCAATGTTATACCTATATGTATGACTGGGTGTCGACATTACTGCTAGATAATGATTTTTATAAAGCAGAGCAAACCATGCGACAGATGGGAACAGCCCGTCAGGGGATCATTCAGCAGGCCTTCATACTAGCACTTCATGTTTTACATACCGATGTCCAAGCGGGTAAAGAACTGGTGGCTCATCTCAAAACTCGTAAGTTGTATAAAAGTGAAGAGTTTTATGCTCCGGTTTTATTGCTTTACAGTAAACAGATGAAGGATCGCATAGGTCAAGACTATCAACCTACACTAAATCTACTCATTCAGTTGTTGTCATGAGAAAATATTTGTTGTCATCAGTTTTTTGTGGGCTATGTGTTCTTGGTATTCAGGCTCAAGTTACACTCAAAGGAGTGGCTGTGAAAATGAACTCTGATTTTACTCCTGTAGCAGGAGTAGAGGTTGTTGTACAAGGTGGTGTGCCTACTCTCACTGATGGCGCGGGTACTTTTATACTGAAACTACCTCACATGGAATCGGACGACCTTCTTTTTGATATCCGTATCAGCAAACAGGGTATGGAGATCGTTAATCTCAAAGAGGTAGAGCAATGGGTGGCAAGTGGAGATATACTCTATAAAGTAGTACTCTGTCCGAAAGGGTATATTGAGCAGAGCAGGCGCAAATTCTACAACATAGGCAAGAGTTACTATCAGCGGGAGTATGAACGCAAATTGCAGGAACTCCGTGTGACACGTGAGTTGCAGCAGGCAGATATTGCTACTTTTGAACAAGAGATGTCACAACTCAGTCAGGAGTATGATAAGCGTATGAAGTTGCTGGATTACTATGCCGATAAGTTTGCACGTATCAACAAGGACGAGCTGTCGGCCATGGAGCGACAAGCTATGGCATTGGTAGAGAAGGGAGACATTGATGGTGCTATACACATCTATGAAGCATCGGGTATTGTGGAACAATTTAGTAACAAAATGGCGCAACGTGATTCATTGCAACAGTCATTGCAAACTACCCGTAGGCTCATTAAACAGCAGTTGGAGTGGTATGAAAAAGAGGGAGGCAGTGTATCTCAAGAAAAAGCGATTCAGCTTAAGCAGGCGTTACAACAACTAGAGGAAAAGTACAAACTAATGAATAGAAAATGAAGTAAGCACTATACAAAGATTGTGTACTTTTAATCTGGCAGTGACACTACCAGCCGTAATCCATAATCAATATCCCATCGTTGCGGGTTAACTCCGTAGCGGCTGGTGACTTTACAATATTTCTCGAAGGTATAATAACTACCTCCACGCAACACTTTATGCGTATCTTTTTCGCTTATAACCGGAGCGATGTTTCCGGTAAAAGGAACCTTTCTGTCATACCAGTCCATACACCATTCATATACGTTTCCACTCATGTCATAAAGTCCCAGTTCGTTGGGCTTCTTCGTTCCTGTTTCTTTGGATACGTAAGTATTGTAATATTTTTCTCTAAACCAGGCAACCTGTTCTGCATTATTGCTGCCGGCATAGATGAAATTCTTGGTTTTTAGTCCCCCACGTGCTGCATATTCCCATTCTGCTTCGAAGGGGAGACGGAAGGGTAGACCGCTTAATTGAGAAAGTTTTTGGGTAAATCGTTGAGCGTTGAACCAATTGACTTGGTCTACCGGATAGTTACGTCTGTGTTGGTTAGAAGGATTTTCTCCCATAATGACATACCATTCATCCTGACTAACTTCATATCGGTTGATGAAAAAAGAGGCTACATCCACGGGATAGTTGTTGTTGTCTCCGAGATTGGCTGTACCACCTTCCACATAAACCATATTCCATAGTATATAGCGTATAACCTCTTTTTGTTCTTTATTTATTGTCGGCGACCAATGCAAGGCTTTTTCCAATTTGGAGGGGAGAGTGTCAATAATACTTGCTTCTCTTCGACATTTATCGTGGTATCGTTGCCACATTTGTTGTTCTTGCGCTCTGCTTGATAATGCGATTCCTTGTAATAGAAAGCAAATGATTATAGTTTGTTTGGTGTACCCTTTTATCATGATAATTGTATGTTTATTTATTGGACGAACTAAAGTAGCAATGACTGCAATAGTAACACTTAAATTTATTTAATATTTTTCGCTAAGAAATGATCTTTGTGATGATAACCCTCATACGTTGAAAACCCAAAATTTCTTCCTGCATTGAATAAATGCCTTTTTTTCATTAAAATCCTCTTTCTTTTAGGCAATAATCGTGGCGCGTTTGTTATTTATAAATAAGAAGATCAATTATTTAAATAGAATGAACATGAAGAAAAAATTAGCAGGAGTTGCATTGGTGTTGGCTGCCGTCTCTTTGATGAGTATACAGCCTGTAGAAGCATGTACGCGTGCAGTGTATATAGGCCCTGACCAGATGGTGATAACAGGACGTACAATGGACTGGAAGGAAGATATCATGACGAATATCTATGTATTTCCGCGTGGTATCCAACGTATGGGACATAACAAAGAGAAAACTGTGAACTGGACTTCCAAATATGGAAGTGTGATTGCTACAGGATATGATATAGGTACTTGTGACGGAATGAACGAGAAAGGATTAGTGGCTAGCCTGCTTTTCTTGCCGGAATCCATTTACTCTCTTCCCGGCGATACCCGTCCGGCAATGGGCATCAGCATTTGGACACAGTATGTGCTTGATAACTTTGCCACGGTACGCGAAGCGGTGGATGAATTGAAAAAGGAGACTTTCCGCATTGATGCTCCCCGTATGCCGAATGGAGGACCGGAGTCTACCTTACATCTGGCCATAACCGATGAAACAGGCAATACGGCTGTATTGGAATATCTGGATGGGAAATTAAGTATTCACGAAGGAAAAGAATACCGGGTGATGACAAATTCTCCTCGATATGAACAGCAGTTGGCCATTAATGATTACTGGAAAGAAATCGGTGGCTTACAGATGTTACCCGGAACCAATCGGGCAAGCGACCGTTTTGTACGGGCTTCATTCTACATTCATGCCATTCCCCAAATTGCGGATGCAAAGATTGCAGTTTCCAGCGTATTGAGTGTGATGCGTAATGTTTCCGTGCCATTTGGTATTAATACACCGGAGAAGCCTTATATATCTTCTACCCGTTGGCGTTCCGTATCCGATCAGAAGAATAAGGTATATTATTTCGAATCTACCCTGACTCCGAATTTGTTTTGGCTGGATTTGAAGAAAATTGATTTTAGTCCGAAAGCCGGCATTAAGAAACTGTCTCTGACAAAGGGCGAAATTTATGCAGGTGATGCAGTGAAGGATTTGAAAGACAGCCAATCATTTACCTTCCTTTTCGAGACTCCGGTCATGTAATTTGTCAGTGTGATAGATATATAAAAGAGTGGTGGACAAATGCTTGTAATCAAGCTTGTTCACCACTCTTTTATATGTATCGTTTATAACTTGATTGTTATTTATCCGCTTTATCGTCTGGCATATTCCTGATGAAACTCTATGACTGCCTCTATCCCTTTCCGGAAGATATCCAATGAGCAGTTCTCGTTCGGAGAATGGATCGCATTCGATTCGAGTCCAAATCCCATCAATACGGTTTTGATTCCCAATACCTGTTCGAAAGTAGAGATGATGGGAATACTTCCGCCACGGCGTACCGCCAACGGCTTTTTCCCGAAAGCGATCTCGAAACCTTTCTCTGCTGCCTGATAGGCAGGAAGTGAAATCGGGCACACATATCCTTGTCCCCCGTGCATGGGAGTCACTTTTACCTGTACTGTATCAGGCGCGATACTAAGAATATAATCTGCGAACATTTGCGAAATCTTATGGTGATCCTGATGCGGTACTAACCGGCAAGATACTTTAGCATAAGCCTTTGAAGGCAGTACGGTTTTAGAACCTTCTCCTGTATATCCGCCCCAAATGCCACATACGTCAAAAGACGGACGGCAACTGTTACGTTCCAATGTGCTATATCCTTTTTCTCCGAAAAGCTCTTTTACACCGATTGCTTCTTTGTATTTCTTTTCGTCAAAAGGAATATGGGCTATCATTTCCCGTTCGGTTTGCGGCACTTCTTCCACATCATCGTAGAATCCGGGAACAGTGATACGTCCGTCGGCATCCGTTACTTTGCTAATAATCTGGCAAAGCGCGTTGATCGGATTGGCTACCGCACCCCCGAAATGTCCGGAATGCAAGTCACGATTCGGTCCCGTCACTTCTATTTCCCAATAAGCCAGCCCGCGCAGACCAGTAGTCAATGAGGGCAGTTCAGCTCCTAGCATACTCGTATCCGACACCAGAATAACGTCTGCTTTCAGCAATTCTTTATGTTCTTCGCAGAAAGCTTCCAGACTGGGTGAACCTATTTCTTCTTCACCCTCGAAGATGAACTTCACATTATTCTTCAGTAATCCGTTTTTGACGAGATATTCAAATGCTTTCACCTGAATGAACGATTGTCCTTTGTCATCATCCGCTCCACGTGCCCAGATATGTCCGTCACGTATTTCCGGTTCAAACGGTTCGCTTTTCCAGAGTTCCAATGGTTCGGCCGGCATCACATCGTAATGAGCGTAGATTAATACAGTCTTTGCATCCGGGTTCACGATCTTTTGAGCGAAAACAACCGGATTGCCCTGTGAGGGCATTACCAATGCTTCGTCCACACCTGCTTCCAATAACAGTTGTGCCCAGCGTTCCGCACAAGCCAGCATATCGTCGTGGTGCTCTGGCAGAGCACTGATACTGGGAATGCGAATAAGGCTGAACAAGTCATCCATCATCTTTGGTTCGTGTGCCGCTATGTATTTCTGAATCTCGTTCATTAGAGTTGCGTCGTTTTATCCAGTAAGTAATAATCGAGTATGGTCATGGCAGCCATTGCTTCTACGATAGGTACGGCACGAGGTAATACACAAGCGTCATGACGTCCGCGTGCTTTCAGAGTGGTGTCGACGCCATCAATGTTGACAGTTTCCTGTTCCATCAGCAGCGTGGCAATCGGTTTGAACACTACACGGAAATAGATATCCTGACCATTACTCAATCCTCCCTGAATACCTCCGGAGTGATTGGTGTGCGTCTCGATCCGTCCGTTATTGTTATAGAAAACATCGTTCTGTTCGGAACCTTTCATTTTCAATCCCTTGAATCCTTCACCGTATTCGAATGCTTTGGCAGCGTTGATGCTTAACATGGCGTTACCCAGGGCAGCATGAAGTTTACCGAAAACAGGTTGTCCCAATCCGATGGGGCATCCCTTAATGACACAGGTCAGTGTACCTCCGATGGTATCGCCTTCACCTTTTACCTTATATATAAGGTCTGCCATTTCTTTTGCTTTTTCAGGGTCCGGACAACGTACATCGTTGGTTTCTATCAGGTCGAAATTATAGTCCGAGTAAGTACCCTCCAGTTTGATAGGACCTACCTGCGAGGTATAGGCAGTGATGTTGACTCCCAATTGGCGGAGTGCCAGCTTAGCCAATGCGCCGGCTACCACGCGCGAAATCGTTTCGCGTGCGGAAGAACGTCCGCCGCCACGGTGGTCACGGATTCCGTACTTCACTGTGTACGTGTAATCAGCGTGTGAAGGACGATATACATTTTTCAGATTGTTGTAGTCATTGGAGTGTTGGTTTTCATTCCAAACGATAAAACCAATAGGGCATCCGGTGGATTTCCCTTCAAAAATACCTGAAAGAAACTCAACTTTATCAGCTTCTTTACGTGCAGTGGTAAGAATGGATTGTCCCGGACGGCGACGATTAAGTTCTTGTTGTACGAATTCTTCGTCGATGACAATTCCTGCCGGAAATCCGTCAATCACTCCTCCAACTCCTTTTCCATGAGACTCACCGAAACTTGTGAGCCGAAAGATATTGCCAAATGAATTAAACATAGTTGTGGCTTTTTTAAAATTACTATATGCAAATATAACAAAGTTTTCGATAAGAAAGTTGTGAACTCGAAATATCTTCGAAAAAGGAAGCATATTGAACCTTTTTTCTTCTTTTTAGTTTATAAGGGACGAATTTATTATAATAACTAAACCAAAGACGTATGAAAAAGAATCTATTGTATTTATTGGCATTGGTCTGCTCTCTTACTTTCTTTGCTGCTTGTAGCAGTGACGATGACGACAGTGATAACAAGGATAATGGGAATCCTCCTGAAGAGGAAGCTGTGATAACGGCTCCGGATGTAGTCGGAACGTATTGGGGAAATCTGGATATATCCATGATACCGGATGGTTCTGACCAGGAAATTGTCATAGGAGATGGAATAGAGAAGTTTATTACCCTATCGCAGGTCAGCAATACGGAAGTGAAGATTGAACTGAAGGAGTTTGAATTGTTCATCAATCAACAGATTCTGAAGTTTGGAGATATTGTTGTTGATAAGTGTGAAGTGAAGAAAGGGGAAGGTGTGTCTACATTTACCGGACAGCAAGACCTTACGTTTGAGGGAAATGCCGCTGCTTTGGGTACTTGTCCTGTAACTGTTACAGGAACGGTAGAAGATGGAAATGCAGACATGACCATTAACGTGAAAGTGCCTACATTGCAACAGACTGTAAAGGTGACCTACTCCGGAGTGAAACAGGTGGCAGAGTCTGGTGGAAATTAATTTCTTGTTCACCACAGATTACACAGATTATTTATATTGATAGTCTATGACTTATAAATCAATCTGTGTTAATCTGTGTAATCTGTGTAATCTGTGGTGAGACTTAAAATGCGTACCCAAAACCTATATTCAAATAGATAGGATACATTGCAAAAGTGATTGTATTAAAATCGCTTTTAAATATATCGTTCAATCCCCAGGTGAGATCAGCATACACATTGAGGTGCTTGAAAGCTCGCCATCCGGCTCCCACCTGTAATCCCCACTGGAAATGTCTCAAGTCGTCCGAGAAATCGTAGGTTGCAATTTTGCCGTCGGTAAATTCTACTTTCGGACCGGTGGGATCATCTTCCCGCAAATATCCTTCGTACACATGACCTGAAAATTCTTTTGAAAGCAGATACGAGAAATAAGGTCCGGCTTTGATGTTCCATCGGTTACTTAGTTTGTAGGTAGTCATTAGAGGTATAGTCAGTCCGGCGGTATGTACTTTGGTTTTCACTCCGCCCGTCCATACTCCGCTGATTCTTTCACCTCCTTGTCCGAGAATTTCCATATTGTAATTTTTTACGGTGGCTTCGGTGGTCATTGCTTTGTTTTCGAGCCGGAGTCCGACTATGATTCCGAGTTTGTTCTGAACGGCAATCCATTTGGTTACTTCGCCCCCTATGCTGATGGCCAGTGTCGGGTTATATCCGTCAATCGAACGGATTTCTACCGGAAGGGGAAGCGGGGCTGTGCCGCCAATGCTGAAACCTGCTTTAATCTCATATTCCAGTCCGTGAAGGGCGGAACGGATCAGTGTTTCATTTCGGTCTACCTGTGAATAGCCGGGGAGAGCTATTCCTATACAGGCTAGTAAACTGAATATATACGGATAGATTTTTATCATTATGATTGTTATAAAGTTATTTAATTCCGTTTGTTTGATAATGTGTACGTTTTGTATGAGTACATTGTTTGAGCGCATTATCAGCGTATTGCTATGGAAAATTCTTCTTCGAAATTCCGCTAATTTTCCGAGCGATAGATTAACTCTGCCTCGTCGATCAGTAATGTACTTCCGATTGCTCCGTTAAACTGATCTCCTTCCAGGCTTGAGGTGAACACGATGGCTATATTATATTTCCCATCCCTTAGCTTCTCCTTATCTATGAATTTTCCGGGGAGAGTGATGAAAGGAAGTTTAAAGTAAGTCCATTCGTTCGTTTCTTTGGCATTATTAATCCGTGCTGTTGAAATCAGGTTCGGACTGGTGAATGCATTCGTTCCGTCGAGAGTAGGAACGGATTCGCTGGTTTCGTACATGATGGCATATATGTCACAGATGTCCCGTTTCCCGTTCACAGGTTTTCCTCCTTCTGTAAACTGATCTCCTGCTTTGTATTTATAATAACCAGCCAGATAAGTGGGTACATGCCGGAAAGGGAGGCCGAATTTAGTTGCTTTCAGAGGATTGCTCATAGCGTTATTCACATCGAAAGAGCCGATAAACAGATTTCCTGCCGCAATAGGCATTCCTGCTATCTGGCCGAAGAATCCGGTACTGCGTGTCACTAAGGAGAGGCATTTGCCGGCTTTTCCGTCTGTTATTTGGAAAGTGGGATAATCATCGGCTGTTTTAGCTACTCCGGTCATGGCATAACCCGCATTTCCGCTGGCCCATTCCATGACGACCTTATCTCCTTCGCGTTCCACAAATATGTAGTACTTCTTTCCGCCCAGTGTATCTTCGAAATTATAGTTTGTGGCAAGTTCCGTGTCGATCACTGATACGGTATACGTTTTCTTCCAAACACCATCGGCAGCTGTAACAGTATATTCCTGTGGGGTATTGAAGTTTCGCTCCGTGCCGCTAAGCGGACTGATCGCAGCTCCCGGAGTCAGTGTAAATTCAGGCTTGAGTTCTGAAATATCAGTTCCCGGACCAACAAAGATAGTTATGGAATTATTGTTAATAATAGGACTGGTTGTCATGGCTACTCCCGGTAGTATACAACTTAATATGTCTGCTTCTGCATTGAGAGCTTCTTCGCGGATACATGAAGAGGAAACAATAGCTAGTAGCAAATAAACAACTATGTGTTTTGCTTTCATTTTTCTATCAATTCTTTCTGTTAAAGTTTGGTGTATGGGAGATTTTATAACAATATGAGATTTTATTTGTTCATTATAGAATGTTGGAAAAGAAAGAATTTCTTATTTTTGTGGAACCAAAACTTATAAGTCCATGACTGAATCAGAAAGAAGGCAAATTATAGAATTGATTAAGAAGGAGGTCATTCCGGCTATCGGATGTACGGAACCTATCGCAGTAGCGCTTTGTGTAGCTAAAGCTGCCGAAACACTGGGAGCGAAACCGGAAAAGATAGAAGTCCTGTTAAGTGCTAATATATTAAAGAATGCCATGGGAGTCGGAATACCGGGAACGGGTATGGTCGGGCTTCCCATAGCGGTTGCTTTGGGGGCGTTGATTGGCAAATCAGATTATCAGTTGGAGGTGTTGAGGGATTGTACGCCGGAAGCGGTGGAACAGGGAAAACAATTCATCGCAGAAAAACGGATTTGTATTTCTCTAAAAGAAGATATTACGGAAAAGCTTTATATCGAAGTGATCTGTAAAACGGAAGATAAAACGGCTAAAGCCATCATTGCCGGTGGACATACTACCTTTATATATATAGCCAAAGATGAACAAACGTTGCTCGACAAGCAACAAACAGTCAGCGAGGAAGAGGAAGAGGCTTCGCCCGAACTAAACTTGCGTAAAGTATATGACTTTGCACTGACTGCTCCGCTGGATGAAATCCGTTTCATCCTTGACACAGCCCGTTTGAACAAAGCTGCTGCCGAGCAAGCCTTTAAAGGTAACTACGGACATTCTTTAGGGAAAATGCTTCGGGGAACTTATGAGCATAAAGTGATGGGGGATAGCGTGTTTTCTCATATCCTCTCTTATACGTCGGCTGCCTGTGACGCCCGTATGGCCGGTGCTATGATTCCCGTAATGAGTAATTCCGGCAGTGGTAATCAGGGGATATCCGCTACACTCCCCGTCGTTGTCTTTGCAGAAGAAAACGGAAAAAGTGAAGAAGAACTGATCCGTGCTTTAATGCTTAGCCATCTCACTGTTATATATATCAAACAAAGTTTGGGACGTTTGTCTGCTTTGTGTGGTTGTGTGGTAGCTGCCACAGGTTCCAGTTGTGGAATCACCTGGTTAATGGGAGGAAACTACAATCAGGTTGCTTTCGCTGTTCAAAACATGATTGCCAATTTGACAGGAATGATTTGTGACGGTGCAAAACCGAGTTGTGCCTTGAAGGTAACCACCGGAGTTTCGACAGCCGTACTGTCTGCCATGATGGCAATGGAAGACCGTTGTGTGACTTCCGTAGAAGGAATTATAGATGAAGATGTAGACCAAAGTATCCGTAACCTGACAAGAATCGGCTCGCAAGCCATGAACGAAACGGATAAAATGGTACTTGACATCATGACGCACAAAGGATGCTGATTTTAAGTATTAAGTATCAAGTATTAGGTATTAGGCATTAAGTATTAGCCGGAATGACGGCATAAAAAAAGTATTAAGTATTAAAACTCCGGTTATATCCGCACGGAATTAATACTTAATACTTTATACTTAATACTTCAATTAATGACAGTGTCCGCCTTCGCAACCGCAGTCGTCGCCACAGCCATCACCGCAGCTGTCGCATCCGCAACCGCAACCACCTTCGCCACTCATCATTTTCACCAATTCCTGGATTTCTTCGTTAGTAGCAGGACGGCTTTCCAGTATTTCACCTTCGAAAATCAGGTCGGCACCAGCCAACGGGTGATTGAGGTCAACTACTACAACATCCGGTTTGATTTCTACTACGCTGGCATTTACGCGCTGACCGTCGCCAGTCATCAAAGGTACGATGTTACCTTCTTTAATACGTTCGCTATCAAACTTGCCATCTATTTCAAAAATATTTTTGGGGAGGTCAATAACGTGTTGTTCGTCATATTGTCCGTAAGCCTTATCTGCCGGAATGGTAAAATCAAATTTATCACCTTTAGAAAGAGCAGTTATCTGATTTTCGAAATCTTCGAGTGTTGTTCCTAATCCTGAAATGAATTGAAAGGGATGTTCTGCTTTTGCTTCTTCGAACAACTCTTTTTCACCATCTTCCATTGTATATAGTTTGTATGCAACGGTAATGTACTTGTTTTCTACTGTTTCCATCTGATCTTTTTTGTTTCTGATTAATAATTCCCGTAAATACGGGTCTACAAAGATACGAATTATTTGCTTGTACTCCGGTATAGGGAGGGTAAATTTCAGATTATTAAGTGCTTTTGTCAGAAAAAGAAAGTGAGGCGCGCAGTTAGATAATAGTTGTAAATTCAACCTTTAAGTGATAAAATAGAGAAATAATACCTCTCTTTTCTTACAATTATTCGCTTTTAAGTGATTTTTTTCTTCGATTTGTTTGGATATAATAAAAAAGCCCTTACCTTTGCAGCACGAAAATAAAGAAAAGAAGATATGAATATGTTACATACATCTATTAACCTAGCAGTCCTGCATATTATTCGCGTCGTGGTGGTCCCATCAAGAGCGTGAGAAAGGTTTTTGTGTTGTATGTGTTCGTACCATAAAAGATAGAATTTAGAGCCTTTCTCACTTGTGTGAGGAAGGCTCTTTAATTAAAAGATAGATTGAAATGAAAAAGCAATTACGCAGTTCGTTTAGTACACAAGGCCGTCGGATGGCGGGAGCCCGTGCATTGTGGGCAGCCAACGGCATGAAGAAGAATCAGATGGGTAAACCCATTATCGCTATCGTCAATTCGTTCACACAGTTTGTCCCGGGGCATGTACACCTACATGAAATCGGTCAGCTGGTGAAGGCAGAGATTGAGAAGCTAGGATGCTTCGCTGCGGAATTCAATACAATAGCTATCGACGACGGTATAGCAATGGGACATGACGGTATGCTTTATTCGCTTCCTTCACGTGACATCATTGCAGACAGCGTAGAATATATGGTCAATGCGCACAAGGCAGATGCAATGGTATGCATCAGCAATTGCGATAAGATCACTCCCGGAATGTTGATGGCGGCTATGCGTCTGAATATCCCTGCCGTATTTGTATCGGGTGGTCCGATGGAAGCGGGAGAATGGAATGGCCAGCACCTGGATTTGATCGATGCGATGATTAAATCGGCCGACGAAAGTGTTAGCGATCAGGAAGTAGCGAATATCGAGCAAAATGCTTGTCCTACTTGCGGATGCTGCTCCGGTATGTTTACCGCCAACTCGATGAACTGCCTGAATGAAGCAATCGGACTGGCTCTTCCCGGCAACGGAACCATTGTAGCGACACACGAAAACCGTACGCAACTTTTCAAAGACGCTGCGGAACTGATCGTGAAAAATGCAAAATTATATTATGAAGAAGGAGACGAAAGTGTACTTCCCCGTAGCATCGCTACCCGTCAGGCTTTCCTGAACGCCATGACGCTGGATATAGCAATGGGGGGATCTACCAATACGGTTCTTCACTTGTTGGCTGTTGCTCACGAAGCAGAGGTAGACTTCAAGATGGATGATATCGACATGCTTTCCCGCAAGGCTCCTTGCCTCTGCAAGGTGGCTCCCAATACACAGAAATATCATATTCAGGATGTAAACCGTGCCGGTGGTATCATTGCCATTATGGACGAACTGGCAAAGGGCGGTTTGATAGATACATCCGTTCGCCGGGTAGACGGAATGTCACTGGCAGAAGCTATTAATGAATATTCAATCACCAGCCCGAATGTGAGCGAAAAAGCAATTAAGAAATATTCGAGCGCAGCCGGAAATAAATTCAATCTCGTACTTGGTTCACAAGGTATGTACTATAAGGAACTGGATAAGGACCGTGCAAACGGATGTATCCGTGACTTGGAACATGCTTACAGTAAAGACGGCGGACTGGCCGTATTGAAAGGCAATATTGCTCAAGACGGTTGTGTAGTAAAAACAGCAGGTGTAGACGAAAGTATCTGGAAGTTTACCGGACCTGCCAAAGTATTTGATTCGCAAGAAGCAGCTTGTGAAGGCATCCTCGGAGGTCGAGTCGTCAGTGGAGACGTCGTCGTCATCACGCACGAAGGTCCGAAGGGTGGTCCCGGTATGCAGGAAATGCTTTATCCTACCTCTTATATAAAATCCCGTCATCTCGGAAAAGAATGTGCTTTGATTACCGACGGACGTTTCAGCGGTGGAACTTCCGGATTGAGTATCGGACATATTTCTCCTGAAGCGGCAGCTGGAGGCAATATCGGAAAAATTGTAGACGGAGACATTATCGAAATCGATATTCCGGCCCGGAAGATTAACGTGCGACTGACGGATGAAGAACTGGCAGCCCGTCCGATGACTCCTGTCACTCGTGACCGTTATGTACCAAAGAGCCTGAAGGCGTATGCCAGCATGGTAAGCTCTGCCGATAAGGGAGCAGTGAGAATTATATAATATAGTTGGTGATAGTTGATAGGTAATAGTTAGCTGCGCAGCACTTAGCGCAATGATTGTAAACCATTCATTTTCAACTGTCATTTCTCAACTATCATTTATCATTTATCAACTATCAACTAATATGAAAGATTTAATAACAGGTGCAGAGGCTTTGATGCGCTCCTTGGAACATCAGGGAGTGACTACCATCTTTGGTTACCCCGGTGGCTCTATTATGCCGGTATTCGATGCCTTGTACGATCATCAAAATATATTGAACCATATCTTGGTTCGTCACGAACAGGGAGCTGCCCATGCCGCACAAGGTTATGCCCGTGTATCGGGTGATGTAGGTGTTTGCCTGGTGACGAGCGGTCCCGGAGCAACCAATACGGTAACAGGCATTGCAGATGCGATGATCGATAGTACGCCTATCGTGGTGATTGCCGGACAGGTAGGAACAGGCTTTCTTGGGACGGATGCTTTTCAGGAAGTTGACTTGGTAGGTATCACCCAGCCAATCACTAAATGGAGTTATCAGATTCGCCGTGCGGAAGATGTAGCCTGGGCGGTAGCACGTGCGTTTTACATTGCTCGTAGTGGTCGTCCGGGGCCGGTGGTACTGGACTTTGCCAAAAATGCGCAAGTAGAGAAAACGAAATACGAACCGACGAAAGTCGATTTTATCCGTAGCTATGTTCCTGTTCCCGATATGGACGAGGAGTCTGTACAGGCTGCTGCCGAACTGATTAATAACGCTGAACGTCCGCTTGTATTGGTTGGACAAGGTGTTGAACTGGGAAATGCACAGAGCGAATTGCGCGAGTTTATCGAAAAAGCGGATATGCCTGCGGGTTGTACGCTGCTCGGGCTTTCGGCTTTGCCGACAGAACATCCGTTGAATAAAGGTATGTTGGGTATGCACGGCAATCTGGGACCGAATATCAATACCAATAAATGCGATGTGCTGATTGCTGTCGGTATGCGTTTTGACGACCGTGTGACCGGTAATTTGGCTACTTATGCCAAACAGGCAAAAGTGATTCATTTTGATATCGATCCTGCGGAAGTTAATAAGAATGTAAAGGTAGATGTAGCTGTATTGGGAGATTGCAAGGAAACACTGGCTTCTGTGACGAAACTCCTGAAAAAGAACACTCATACCGAATGGATTGATAGCTTCAAAGAATATGAGAAAGTAGAGGAGGAAAAAGTAATCCGTCCTGAACTTCATCCTGCCACAAACTCTTTGAGCATGGGGGAAGTGGTACGTGCGGTAAGTGACGCTACTCACCATGAAGCTGTTTTGGTAACAGATGTAGGTCAAAATCAGATGATATCTGCACGTTACTTTAAATATACGAAAGAACGCAGTATCATTACTTCCGGAGGACTTGGAACAATGGGCTTCGGGCTTCCCGCAGCTATCGGGGCAACTTTCGGAGCACCGGAACGTACCGTATGCGTATTTATGGGAGATGGCGGACTGCAAATGAATATTCAGGAACTGGGTACGATTATGGAGCAGAAGGCTCCGGTGAAGATTATCTGCCTGAACAATAATTACCTCGGAAACGTACGTCAGTGGCAAGCTATGTTTTTCAACCGTCGCTATTCGTTTACCCCGATGTTGAATCCGGATTATATGAAAGTGGCCTCGGCTTATGATATTCCTTCCAAGCGTGTTTTCACTCGTGAAGAACTGAAGGAAGCTATTACTGAAATGCTGGCAACGGACGGACCGTTCCTGCTCGAAGCTTGCGTGGTGGAAGAAGGCAATGTTTTGCCGATGACTCCTCCGGGTGGTTCGGTAAACCAGATGTTGCTGGAGTGCTAGGAGAAGTTGAGAGTTGAGAATGGAGAGTTGAGAGTTCGCATTTAAAAAATTAGAGTTATGAGTGATAAAACGTTATATACAATCATTGTTCATTCGGAGAATATAGCCGGGTTGCTGAATCAGGTAACTGCTGTATTTACCCGTCGGCAAATAAATATTGAGAGTCTGAATGTATCTGCTTCTTCTATTAAAGGTGTACATAAGTATACAATAACAGCCTGGACTGATAAGGACATCATTGAGAAGGTAGTGAAACAGATCGAAAAGAAGATCGACGTGATTCAGGCACATTATTTCACAGAGGATGAGATTTATTTCCACGAGATTGCATTATATAAGGTGTCTACTCCTGCTTTTCAGGAGAATCCGGAAGCATCCAAGCTGATTCGTAGATACAATGCACGTATAGTGGAAGTCAATCCGGTATTTTCTATTGTCGAGAAAAATGGAATGAGCGAAGATATAACTTCGCTCTATGGTGAACTGAAGGCTTTGAATTGTGTTTTGCAGTTTGTTCGTTCGGGACGTGTAGCGATTACTACCAGCTGCTTTGAACGGGTGAATGAGTTTCTCGATGGACGGGAAGCTATGTATAACCAAAGTAAAAACCAATAAGAATAATGAGTGAAGAAAATAGAATAGGGACTTATCAGTTTGTGGCAGAACCGTTCCATGTTGACTTCAACGGACGTTTGACCATGGGGGTACTGGGAAATCATCTGCTGAATTGTGCAGGTTTTCACGCCAATGACCGTGGTTTTGGTATTGCAACGCTGAATGAGGACAATTATACATGGGTGCTTTCACGTCTGGCTATTGAGTTGGATGAAATGCCTTATCAGTATGAGAATTTCTCGGTTCAGACGTGGGTGGAAAATGTCTACCGTTTGTTTACGGACCGTAATTTTGCTATCCTCGATAAGGATGGAAAGAAGATTGGCTACGCACGTTCCGTATGGGCAATGATTAATCTTAATACCCGCAAGCCTGCCGACTTGTTGACTTTGCATGGGGGAAGTATCGTAGACTATGTCTGTGATGAGCCTTGCCCGATTGAAAAGCCTTCACGCATCAAAGTGACAAGCGATCAGCCGATAGCTACCCTGACGGCAAAATACAGTGATATAGATATCAACGGTCATGTAAACAGCATCCGTTACATCGAGCATATCCTTGATTTGTTCCCGATTGAATTGTATAAGACCAAACGTATCCGTCGTTTTGAAATGGCGTATGTGGCGGAAAGCTATTTTGGTGATGAACTCTCTTTCTTCTGCGATGAAGTGAACGCAAACGAGTTTCACGTAGAAGTGAAGAAGAATGGCAATGAAGTTGTTTGCCGCTCGAAAGTGATATTTGAATAAATGTGAGAATATAAAATCAATTAATAACACAGATGGCGTAAGTCATCAAAAACTAAAAACAAAAAGAAAATGGCACAGTTGAATTTTGGAGGTACTACTGAAACTGTAGTAATCCGTGACGAATTTCCATTGGAAAAAGCTCGTGAAGTATTGAAAAATGAAACAATCGCTGTAATCGGTTATGGCGTACAGGGTCCTGGACAGGCACTGAACTTGCGTGATAACGGTTTCAATGTAATCGTTGGTCAACGTGAAGGAAAAACATACGATAAGGCAGTAGCAGACGGATGGGTTCCGGGTGAAACTTTGTTCGGTATCGAAGAAGCTTGTGAGAAAGGTACTATTGTAATGTGTCTGTTGTCTGACGCAGCAGTAATGTCAGTATGGCCTACTATCAAGCCTTACCTGACTGCCGGAAAAGCTCTTTATTTCTCACACGGTTTTGCTATCACTTGGAACGACCGTACAGGTGTAGTTCCTCCTGCTGATATCGACGTTATCATGGTTGCTCCTAAAGGTTCGGGTACATCTTTGCGTACTATGTTCCTCGAAGGACGCGGCTTGAACTCTTCTTATGCTATCTATCAGGATGCTACAGGCAAGGCTTACGAAAGAACCATCGCACTGGGTATTGGTATCGGTTCCGGTTATCTGTTCGAAACAACTTTCCAACGTGAGGCTACTTCTGACCTGACAGGTGAACGTGGTTCATTGATGGGGGCTATCCAAGGTTTGTTGCTGGCACAGTACGAAGTATTGCGTGAAAACGGTCATAGTCCTTCTGAAGCATTCAATGAAACAGTGGAAGAACTGACACAGTCATTGATGCCGTTATTCGCAAAGAACGGTATGGACTGGATGTACGCTAACTGCTCTACTACTGCTCAACGTGGTGCTCTCGATTGGATGGGCCCATTCCACGATGCTATCAAACCGGTAGTTGAAAAGTTGTATAATAGCGTGAAGACTGGTAACGAAGCACAGATTTCTATTGATAGTAATTCACAACCTGATTATCGTGAAAAGTTAAACGAGGAGCTCCGTCAATTACGCGAAAGCGAAATGTGGCAGACTGCTGTAACTGTTCGTAAACTTCGTCCGGAGAATAATTAATTAGACCAGATTATACAAGTTTTAAAAGAAGGAGAGAGCTTTTTGCTTTCTCCTTCTTTTATTAATAAGATATTTAAAAATGGGTAGGTGAAGCTTGCAGAAACTTTTTTTTGAAAAATATATCAATAATGTGATTAAAATATGCAAGTTTATGTTTATATTTGCACTATCAAATAAAATGAACGAGAAGTATGATGTGTTTTAACTTACCCCAAAGAATGATTAACATTGCTAAATTAGCATGTGTTATCAGTGTTGTTTCTGTTGCTTTCTCAAGCTGTTTACAGAAAGATGTATATGATCCTGCTAATTCAGGAGATAAAGAAGAAGTTACTTTAGATAACTATTTCGACTTTGCCACTACTAAAAATATTCAATTGAATATTGATTATGGAAAGGAATGTCCTAGGGCTTATTTTGAAGTTTATGCTGAAAATCCGCTTTCTTATGTGGCAGAAGGCGGTCAGATTATAAAGAAAGCAGGGGTGTCACACATTGCAACCGGATTTACAGATATACAAGGACGTTATATCAAACCGGCTTCTTTCCCGACAGCAGTTTCAGAAGTTTATATTTATTCTCCGGATTTTGGTGTGCCGACTTTGTATAAAACTAAAGTTGTCGGTTCGGATGTCAGCGCAAAAATAACCTTCGAGAATGTTCTTGATGTTACTCCTGTGGATTCATCAACGAGAAGTGCACAAACAAGGGCTGCGGTGAAATTTATTACAGATGTAATCCCGAACGTATTAGGAACTTGGAATGCAAATTCAGGTAAGCCTGACTATTTGGATGCTTCTAAGAAGATCAACGTGGATGCAACTCTCAAGAGTTATATAACGACATATTTTCCGGAAGGAAAGAATAACGTAGGACCTTTAGTTACTGATAATGCTGATATTCTGATAAAAGAAGATGCAAATGTCGTTATTAACTATTTTGGGGGAGACACAGGAGCGAAAAGTGTATTTGCTTATTATTGCTATCCGAAAGATGCTTCTACTGATGAAATAAGGAAGGCAACAAAGCATGCATGTGTCATATTTCCTAACGCACATGGAAATAGTTTAGGTTATTATAGTGGGGTTGCAGTTAATTTAAAATATATAAATGAGACTGGTAATTTCCCTCAAAAGGACCCGGAACGTATTCCGGCAAATACAAAGATTGGTTTCTTGATATGGAATAATGGCTGGGTAAATGCCAAGGCTAATGGGAATATGTTCTACTCAACCAAATCTTTGAATAGTGACAAAATTTCTCACACTGCAATTTTTGCAGCAAAAAATAAAGCAGGTGATAGAGTGAATGTTATCACTATGGAAGACTGGAAAAACGGTGAAAATGACTATAATGATGTTGCTTTCGTTATCTCTTCTAATCCTATTGCTGCTATTGAAGTTCCGGATGTTCCTAATCCGGGTGATCGACAAGGAACAGAAATGTATTCTGGAGTGCTTGGCTTTGAAGATAACTGGCCGGAACAAGGAGATTATGACTTGAATGATGTAGTCATGAAATATCAGTCAAGCGTTGATTATAATATAGATAATAAGGTTCTTAATATTATTGATAAGTTCACCTTGGCTTGGACGGGAGCTAATTATAAGAACTCGTTTGCTTATGAAGTTCCTTTCGATTTGAGTAAAGCTTCTAAAGTAACGGTTAATGGTAGTGAAGCTTCTTCCTATTCAGGTAATGTGATAACATTATTCAAGGATGCTAAAGCTGAATTGGGAGTATCCAATGTGAATGCGGAGGATATGATTAATCAGAATATTCAAGAGAAGACATATACGGTATCCATACAATTTAATAATCCTACTCTTGATAAATCAGTGGTGGTAGCTCCTTATAATCCTTTTATAAAAGTATTCAACTCTGCCACAGAAGTCCATCTGACAGATCATAAGCCGACGACTGGTGCGAATAATCGTTTCCCTTCCGGAGCTGATATTTCTCGTGGTGATGTAGATGGTACCTATTTCATTTGCAAAGATGGTTTTCCGTTTGCAATTCATGTAGATGCTCGTTTGGATGCTTCTATTTTGAATTTAGATCTTAAAAAGGAGAATCAGCGCATTGATAAAACATATCCTAAATTTGCAGAATGGGCAAAAACGCGCGATCCGCAAATAAAATGGTGGAAATAGTTGGAGTGCATTAGAATAATCGACTATCTTTGAGGATGAAAAATTAAGAATAGTACTGATGTAAAATATTGTTTGTTTTGTTTGTGTTAAAAAAAGTGTGGTTTCGGGAGAAAGTGTGCTTTGTTAAAAGGAGGATTAAGTATTTAATCCTCCTTTTTAATGAATAACATCAATCTTTTATAGAAAGGATGTTTGGTAAGGGTGGAGGCATCTCCTAATATAACAAGCTTCATTCGTGCCCTTGTAATCGCTACATTCATTCTTCGCAAATCATTCAGGAATCCAATCTGTCCATCCTCGTTGGCACGTACAAGACTGATGAAAATAACGTCTCGCTCCTGTCCCTGAAAGCCGTCTACCGTATTTACGGTGATGAGGCTGCGGAAAGGGCGTAAAAAGCTGCTTCCTTTTATTTTTCCTCTCAAATATTGCACTTGTGCCTTGTATGGCGAAATCAGACCGAAATCAATTCTTTCATCCAGTATTCGCTTTTTGCCGATACGTTCGATGTAAGTTTCCAGTTCTTGCAGTAATAGGTTAGCTTCCTGCTTATTGATGCGTCCGAAACTTTCGCCTACAAAGTCTTCGTGAAAGTCCATCTCTGAAGTATCGATCCAGTTCATGGGAGTGTCGAAATCAAGAATCCCCCGATAGCGTACTTCCGGAGCAGCTTCCAGTTCTCCATGATAAAACCAGTCGGAGGGAAACTGCATGATGGCTTCATGCATTCTGTACTGTACTTTTAGTAAAGAAACCGCAGAAGGTTTTTGCTGAACGACTTTTTCCATTAATGTATGATCCAATCCTCCACGGGAGGCTTCTATACATTTGATAGTCGGCGGAAGTTGACAATGATCTCCTGCAAGGATGACCCGGTCTGCTTTGCGGATAGCGATCCAGCAGGCAGCTTCGAGGGCTTGTGCAGCTTCGTCAATGAATAAAGTCGAAAAACGACGTCCGTTGAGCAGGCGGTGGTTGCTGCTGACTAGGGTAGAAGCAATCACGCGGGCACTGTCGAAAAGATCGGCATTGATTTGTATTTCCAACTCCGTGGCGCGGTCGCGGAGACGACTCATGCGATTACGCATTCCTTCCCGTTCAGAATAACTACCCCGGCGCATCCGGCTACCCATTTCGCGGATAGATTTACGGATTCCCCAAAGCTCCGGATAGGCAGGATGACTTTCGAACCGGCGTTCGTAGGTGGATGAAAGCATTTTGTCGTTGACTCGGGTTGGATTTCCAATGCGGAGCACGGGTACTCCCCGGTCTACCAGTTTCTCACAAATCCAGTCGACAGCCGTGTTGCTTTGCGCACAAACAAGCACTTGTGGTTCCCGGTGCAATGTTTCGTAAATCGCTTCGACAAGAGTCGTTGTCTTTCCGGTTCCCGGAGGACCGTGAACAATAGATACATCACGCGTACATAGCACCTTGTTGACTGCTGTTTCCTGTGTACTGTTCAGCCATGGGAAGCGGACAGGATATAATTCGCGGAATCCCGGCTTTTGGGTACCCAACAAAATGTCGCGCAGTTCCGCCAGGCGGTTGTCTTTGGCGCGTATCGTGTCTTCCAGTGCCTCGAACATGGCCCGGTACGATGTTTCGTCAAAATAAAGTTGTACTCCCAGTATACCGTCAGTTTGCAGTTCCGCTAAAGCTCCCGCTCCGGGGAGTACAACGACCATTCGTTCTTCGTCGGCAAAGCTGACAGTAGCGATGAAATTCATGTACTTCACTTTTCCTTCGAATGACTGGTGGAAAAAGCAAACAGGACGGCCGAACTCAAAGGAATGCTCTATTTCTTTATTTTCGGTCCGTGTAATATCTATTACAAGCTGATTCAGCGAATTGTAGTAACTTCGACCAAGAGAGACAGGATACCAGCAGAGACCGCGCTTCACTTTACGGGCAACGCCCATTGTTTCGGTCTGCCGCTTAAATTCTTCCTTCTCATATTCATACTCCATCCGCAGGAGGAGTTGCTGTTGCTGAAGGTCTATAATGGGACTTTTCGGATTATTACTCATAATAGGCGCAAAGGTAACAAATCTTCGTTCCGGGTAGAAAAAATATTTCATTTTGTTAAACATTACTCGAACGTCGTTCGTTATTTTAATAGATAGACTAAAAAAACAAAAAGCAATATGGTATATGATGTGACTATGTTAGAAGCTTTCTACGCTGCTTATAAAGGAAAGGTAGAACACGTACGGGCTATACTGAAACGCCCTTTGACGTTGGCCGAGAAAATTTTGTATGCTCATCTGTATGATGTAGCCGATTTGAAAGATTACAAACGGGGGGAGGATTATGTGAATTTCCGTCCCGACCGTGTGGCTATGCAGGATGCAACTGCGCAGATGGCTTTGCTTCAATTTATGAATGCAGGTAAGGATCAGGTGGCTGTGCCTTCGACAGTACATTGCGATCATTTGATACAGGCGTATAAAGGTGCAAAGGCGGATATTGCTACGGCAAGACTGACTAATGAAGAAGTATACGACTTCCTCCGTGATGTATCTTCCCGTTATGGCATCGGCTTCTGGAAACCGGGAGCAGGAATTATCCATCAGGTGGTGCTCGAAAACTATGCTTTCCCCGGCGGTATGATGGTGGGAACAGACTCTCATACGCCTAATGCAGGCGGACTGGGCATGGTGGCTATCGGTGTTGGTGGTGCGGATGCCGTGGATGTGATGACAGGAATGGAATGGGAGCTGAAAATGCCGAAGATTATCGGTGTCCGTCTGACCGGAAAACTAAGCGGTTGGACCTCTCCGAAAGATGTAATCCTGAAATTGGCCGGCATCCTTACCGTAAAAGGAGGAACGAATGCTATTATCGAATATTTTGGTCCCGGAACTGAATCCCTTTCTGCTACCGGGAAAGCTACCATTTGCAATATGGGTGCCGAAGTTGGAGCTACTACCTCTTTGTTCCCCTTTGACGGACGCATGGCTACTTATTTGAGAGCTACCGGAAGAGATTGTGTAGTCGATTGGGCTGAATCTGTTGGTGCAGACCTTCGTGCAGACGACATTGTGACCAACGAACCATCCAACTATTACGACCGTGTAATTGAAATAGACTTGTCAGAACTCGAACCTTATATAAACGGGCCATTTACACCGGATGCCGCTACTCCTATCTCTGAATTTGCAGAAAAAGTGTTATTGAACGGCTATCCCCGTAAAATGGAGGTGGGCTTGATAGGTTCATGTACCAATTCTTCTTATCAGGATTTGAGCCGTGCAGCTTCTTTGGCAAAGCAGGTGACAGAAAAGAATTTGAGCGTTGCTTCTCCGCTGATCGTCAATCCGGGTTCGGAGCAAATCCGGGCTACTGCCGAAAGAGACGGTATGATTGAGGCTTTTGAACGGCTGGGAGCCACGATTATGGCAAATGCTTGTGGACCTTGTATCGGTCAGTGGAAACGTGAGACGGACGATCCGACACGGAAAAACTCAATCGTCACCTCTTTTAACCGTAATTTTGCCAAACGTGCTGACGGTAATCCCAACACCTATGCGTTTGTAGCTTCTCCGGAACTAACGATGGCGTTAACGATAGCCGGTGATCTCTGTTTCAACCCGTTGAAAGACAGATTGGTGAATCATAACGGAGAAAAAGTGAAACTCTCCGAGCCTGTAGGAGATGAACTTCCTTTGAAAGGTTTTGAACAGGGAAATGAGGGATATATTGCCCCCCACGGAGCAAAAACGGAAATCAGGGTAAAACCGGATTCCCAACGTCTCCAGCTTCTGACTCCTTTCCCGGCATGGGACGGACAGGACTTGCTGAACATGCCTTTATTGATTAAAGCACAGGGAAAATGTACTACCGACCATATCTCTATGGCAGGTCCGTGGCTCCGCTTCCGTGGACATTTGGAGAATATTTCCGACAATATGCTGATGGGAGCTGTCAATGTTTTCAATGGTGAAACGAACCGTGTTTGGAATCGTTCGACAAATACTTATGGAACAGTTTCCGGTACGGCAAAGATGTATAAGTCCGAAGGTATTCCGTCTATTGTTGTTGCCGAAGAGAATTATGGAGAAGGTTCCAGCCGTGAACATGCAGCCATGGAACCACGCTTCCTCAATGTACGTGTCATTTTGGCTAAGAGTTTTGCCCGTATCCACGAAACAAACCTGAAAAAACAAGGAATGCTTGCTCTTACTTTTGTAGATAAAGCAGACTATGATAAAATTCGGGAACACGATCTTCTGTCCGTATCAGGCTTAGTCCATTTCGCACCGGGGCGCAATCTGACGATTATTCTTCATCACGAAGACGGAACGAAAGAAAGTTTTGAAGTGCAACATACCTATAATGAACAGCAGATAGCCTGGTTTCGTGCCGGTTCTGCCTTAAATGCAAGATAAAAAATGAGCAAAATAACCATGCAAACAGATGGTACGTTGTTGGTACCCGATGTGCCTACCGTACCTTATATTACCGGCGATGGAGTAGGAGCCGAAGTGACTCCTGCCATGCAAGCCGTAGTGGATGCAGCTATCCGGAAAGCATATAGTGGCAAACGTCGGATCGAATGGAAAGAAGTGTTGGCGGGAGAACGTTCCTTCAACGCGACTGGTTCCTGGTTGCCGGATGAAACAATGGAAACTTTTCAGGAATACCTGGTAGGAATCAAAGGTCCGTTGACAACTCCTGTCGGAGGTGGAATCCGTTCGTTGAACGTAGCACTGCGTCAGACACTTGATTTATACGTCTGTCTTCGTCCGGTTCGTTGGTATCAGGGAGTACAGTCGCCTGTCAAATCACCGGAGAAAGTGAACATGTGTGTGTTCCGTGAAAATACGGAAGATATTTATGCAGGTATCGAATGGGAAGCCGGAACTCCGGAAGCTGAAAAGTTCTATCAATTCCTGAAAGACGAAATGGGCGTGACAAAAGTCCGTTTCCCGGAAACCTCTTCTTTCGGTGTGAAACCTGTATCACGTGAGGGCACGGAGCGTCTTGTGCGTGCTGCCTGCCAGTATGCGCTCGACCATCATTTGCCTTCCGTAACGCTGGTGCATAAAGGGAATATCATGAAGTTTACCGAAGGTGGTTTCAAAAAATGGGGCTACGAACTGGCGCAACGTGAATTTGGCGATGCTTTGGCAGATGGCAGACTGGTGATAAAAGATTGCATTGCGGATGCTTTCTTACAAAATACACTCCTGATTCCCGAAGAATATTCCGTGATAGCCACCTTAAACCTCAACGGAGACTACGTTTCCGACCAACTGGCGGCCATGGTAGGCGGTATCGGCATTGCTCCGGGAGCAAATATCAACTACCAGACAGGTCATGCCATCTTTGAAGCGACTCACGGAACAGCTCCCAATATTGCGGGAAAAGATGTAGTGAACCCTTGTTCTATAATCCTTTCGGCAGTAATGATGCTCGAATATTTTGACTGGAAAGAAGCGGCTGCTCTGATAGAGAAAGCCTTGGAACAAAGCTTCCTGGACGCTCGTGCTACACACGATTTAGCCCGTTTTATGCCGAATGGAACCTCCCTCTCTACTTCCGCTTTCACTCGTGAGATCGTGGAAAGAATTGAAAAACAAAAGTAACGAATAAAAAACGAAGAAAGATGAAAAAAGAGTACTTGATTTACAAGCTTTCCGAGGAAATGAAGGAAGCTACCCGGATTGATACAGAATTGTTCTCCAAGTTTGATGTGAAGCGCGGATTGCGTAATGAAGACGGCACAGGTGTATTGGTAGGTTTAACCAGAATCGGTAATGTAGTAGGATATGAACGTGTTCCGGGTGGTGGGTTGAAACCCATACCGGGAAAACTGTTCTATCGCGGTTATGATGTAGAAGATATTTCTCACGCTATAATCAAAGAGAAACGCTTTGGCTTCGAAGAAGTGGCTTACCTATTGCTTTCCGGGCGTCTGCCGGATAAAGAAGAATTGCTTTCTTTCCGTGAGTTGATTAACGACAATATGCCGTTGGAACAGAAAACGAAAATGAACATCATCGAGTTGGAAGGAAACAACATCATGAATATTCTTTCACGCAGCGTACTCGAAATGTATCGTTTTGACGCAAATGCGGATGATACCTCTCGGGATAACTTGATGCGTCAGAGTATTGAACTGATTTCAAAGTTCCCCACTATCATTGCTTATGCTTATAATATGCTTCGTCATGCTACTTTCGGACGTTCTCTGCATATCCGCCATCCGCAGGAAAAGCTCTCTATTGCCGAGAATTTCCTGTATATGCTGAAAAAAGACTATACCGAACTGGATGCACGCACCCTCGATTTGTTATTGATTCTTCAGGCAGAGCACGGTGGTGGTAATAACTCCACTTTCACCGTTCGCGTAACTTCTTCTACCGGAACAGATACTTATTCGGCCATCGCCGCTGGTATCGGTTCGCTGAAAGGCCCGCTTCACGGAGGTGCCAATATTCAGGTTGCCGACATGTTCCAGCACCTGAAGGAAAATATCAAAGACTGGACAAGTGTAGATGAGATAGACACTTACTACACCCGAATGTTGAACAAAGAAGTGTATAACAAGACCGGACTGATCTATGGTATCGGACATGCCGTTTATACCATCTCCGACCCTCGTGCTCTTCTATTGAAAGAACTGGCTCGCGACCTTGCCCGTGAAAAAGGCAGAGAAAGCGAATTTGCTTTCCTCGAACTGCTAGAAGAACGTGCCATCGCTACTTTCGGACGGGTTAAAAACAACGGAAAGACAGTGTCCAGCAATATCGACTTCTATTCGGGCTTCGTGTATGAAATGATCGGTTTGCCGCAGGAAATCTTCACTCCACTGTTTGCCATGGCACGTATCGTAGGCTGGTGTGCACACCGCAATGAAGAATTGACTTTCGACGGTAAACGGATTATCCGCCCGGCTTATAAAAATGTACTTGATGATTTGGCTTATATCCCAATTAAGAAACGCTGATAAGAACAAATCCTTTTATTGAATAGATAAGTAATCCCGGATGTGTGCCCGATCATTTCAGAAGCGCATCCGGGAAATTTTACATTTTCTCCTTTTTTATGTTCGTAAAAGAATGTACTTCAGATTCTTTCTATTTTTTGTATCGTCGTTTATCTCATTTTTGTTATTTTTGCGTGTTACAAAATAGATCGGTATGAGTATAGATACTTTTAATCTGTTTCTGGGGGTGATGAGCCTGATTGCTTTGTTTGTTTTTATCGCCCTTTACTTTGTGAAAGCCGGATATGGTATTTTCCGCACAGCATCGTGGGGCGTAGCTATCTCCAATAAACTAGCCTGGATATTGATGGAAGCTCCGGTTTTTGTGGTGATGTGTGTGATGTGGATCTATTCCGAACGTCGGTTCGAGCCGGTGATTTTCACTTTCTTCCTCTTCTTTCAAATTCACTATTTTCAGCGTGCTTTCATCTTCCCTTTGCTATTGAAAGGAAAAAGTAAGATGCCGCTGGCAATCATGTCGATGGGAGTTCTTTTTAATTTGCTGAATGGCTATATGCAAGGAAAATGGATTTTCTATCTTGCTCCCGAAACGATGTATCAAGCCGGTTGGTTCACTTCACCGTGGTTTATTATCGGTACACTGCTCTTTTTCGCAGGTATGCTGTTGAACTGGCAGTCGGATTATATCATCCGACATTTGCGCAAACCGGGAGACACCCGGCATTATCTGCCTCAAAAAGGAATGTACCGTTATGTCACTTCCGCCAACTATTTCGGTGAGATAGTAGAATGGGCAGGTTGGGCGATACTCACTTGTTCACTTTCCGGCCTGGTCTTCCTTTGGTGGACGATTGCTAACCTTGTTCCCCGTGCCAACGCTATTTGGTGCCGTTACCGCGAAGAATTCGGAGACGCAGTGGGAGAACGGAAACGAGTGTTCCCTTTCCTTTATTAGGGGCGTTTTTCATCATGATTTACGTATGACTTAAATAAAATATCAACTACTATGGAATCTAAACTTTTTAGCCCGGTCACCTTTGGCCCTTTGACGCTGCGGAATCGAACGATCCGTTCGGCAGCTTTTGAGAGCATGTGTCCGGAGAATACTCCCACGCAGATGTTGCTGGATTACCATCGGTCGGTAGCTGCGGGGGGAGTGGGTATGACAACAGTGGCTTATGCTGCCGTGACACAAAGCGGACTTTCTTTCGACCGTCAATTGTGGTTGCGTCCGTCCATTATTCCCCGTTTACATGAACTGACAAAAGCCGTGCACGATGAAGGTGCCGCAGTAGGTATACAAATCGGGCATTGTGGAAATATGTCCCATAAAAATATATGTGGTGTCACTCCTATATCCGCATCTTCAGGCTTCAACCTCTATTCTCCTACGTTTGTGCGTGGAATGGAAAAAGAGGAGCTTCCGGAAATGGCGAAAGCGTATGGAAATGCAGTCAATCTGGCGAGGAAAGCCGGGTTTGACGCCGTTGAAGTACATGCGGGGCACGGCTATTTGATTAGTCAATTCCTGTCTCCCTACACCAATCATCGGAAAGATGAATATGGCGGTTCGCTCGAAAACCGGATGCGTTTTATGGATATGGTGATGGAAGAAGTGATGAAAGCGGCGGGCAATGATATGGCAGTTTTCGTAAAAATGAATATGCGCGACGGCTTCAAAGGAGGAATGGAGATAGACGAATCCATACAAGTGGCCAAACGTCTGTTGGAACTTGGCGCTCATGGATTGGTGTTGAGTGGTGGTTTTGTCAGCAAAGCGCCGATGTATGTAATGAGAGGGGCCATGCCGATTCGTTCGATGTCTTACTATATGAATTGTTGGTGGCTGAAATACGGAGTCCGTATGTTTGGCAAATGGATGATCCCCTCTGTACCCTTCAAAGAGGCTTATTTCCTTGAAGATGCACTGAAATTCCGTGCGGCTCTTCCGGATGCGCCGTTGATTTATGTCGGTGGTCTTGTTTCCCGTCAGAAAATAGATGAAGTGCTCGATTCCGGTTTTGATGCCGTGCAGATGGCGAGAGCTTTGCTCAACGAACCGGGGTTCGTGAACCGGATGAAACAGGAAGAACAAGCACGCTGCAACTGTGGACACAGTAATTATTGCATAGGACGTATGTATACGATAGAAATGGCTTGTCATCAACATTTGAAAGAACAATTACCTTCCTCTTTACAAAAGGAAATTGATAAACTGGAGAAAAAATGAGTGAAATGAAATGGGCAATCATCACCGGTGCGGACGGAGGAATGGGAACAGAAATAACACGTGCCGTAGCCAAAGCCGGTTATCGAATCATTATGGCTTGTTATCATCCGAAGAAAGCGGAGGTTGTTCGTGAATGTTTGAGCAAGGAAACCGGAAACCCGGATTTGGAGGTTATGGCTATTGACTTATCTTCCATGCAATCCGTAGTTGCTTTTGCCAGTCAGATCTTAGAAAGGAATCTTCCCATCTCTTTGTTAATGAATAATGCCGGAACGATGGAGACAGGTTTTCATACTACTTCCGAAGGATTCGAACGAACGGTAAGTGTGAACTACATGGGACCTTATCTGCTTACCCGGAAATTAATTCCGCTGATGGTGCGTGGAGCGCGTATCGTAAATATGGTTTCCTGTACATACGCAATCGGCAAGCTCGACTTCCCGGATTTCTTTCATAGAGGGAAAACGGGAACGTTTTGGAGGATTCCTGTTTACAGTAACACGAAGCTGGCTTTATTATTGTTTACTTTCGAACTTTCCGAGCAACTTCGAGAGAAAGGGATTAGCGTCAATGCTGCGGATCCGGGAATTGTTTCTACTGATATCATCACTATGCACAAGTGGTTCGATCCGTTGACGGATATTTTTTTCCGTCCTTTTATCCGTAAACCCAAGAAAGGGGCTTCTACGGCAATCGGTTTACTGTTGGACGAAAAGGAAGCTGGTGTGACAGGACAACTGTATGTCAATAACCACCGGAAAAACTTGTCTGATAAATACACGAATCATGTGCAGAAAGAGCAGTTGTGGGAGATAACGGAACGTGCGTTGGCGAGTTGGCTGAAGTAGGTTTTCTTTTCTTTTTTTATTTAAATTATCTAGTATTTACTTATATATAGGTATTGTACATATCTATATACCTCATTTTTGTTGTCTTATTTTTACCAATAGATAGGGATTGTTTGGCATCCCTCTTTCTGCTTACCTTTGCATCGCTTTTAGAACAATGAAAAGGTTATAAAGTAAAAAGGTAAAAAGGAGATGAGCAATAAATGTTTTTTGGTTTTTCTGGCATTCTTGTTTTCCGTATCCGTATATTCACAACAGGGGCGTCACCGTAGTAGTTTAATTTCGGGCAGAGTGATGTCCACAGAGAAAGAAGTGGTGGATTTTGCGACAGTTTATCTGAAAGGAACCAACCAAGGATGCTATACAGATGAAAAAGGTATATATCATTTGAAAACGACAGCAGGTGAATAATATACACTCGTCGTTTCGGCTATCGGTTATCAAACGGTAGAAAAGAAAGTTAAATTAGCCAAGGGAGAAAGAATAAAAGTAAACGTCACTATCGCGCCGGCGGTAAAAGAACTGGGAGAGGTGCTGGTCACGACATCTGGAGTCGGCCGTGTGAATCAGTCTGCTTTTAATGCGGTAGCCATTGATGCGAAGAAATTGCATAACAGTACGCAGACTTTGGCAGGTGCACTGACTAAAGTGCCCGGTGTAAAACTCCGCGAATCAGGTGGAGTGGGGTCGGATATGCAATTGTATATCGATGGCTTTAGCGGAAAACATGTGAAAATCTTCATTGACGGCATACCACAGGAAGGAGCCGGTGCTGCATTCGATTTGAACAATGTTCCTATTAATTTTGCTGACCGTATAGAAGTCTATAAAGGAGTAGTTCCCGTAGGATTCGGAACCGATGCTATTGGGGGAGTGGTTAATATTGTCACCAACAAACAACCCGGAAAGTGGTTTATGGATGCTTCCTATTCTTACGGATCGTTTAATACTCATAAATCATACGTGCGCTTCGGACAAACGTTCAAAAATGGTTTCATGTATGAGGTCAATGCTTTTCAAAATTTCTCGGATAATGATTATTATGTGGACACTTATGTACGCGAATTTGAGATTAAAGAAGATGGAAGCGTACGTTTTCCGCCACTTGACAAAAATAAGATTTATCATCTGAAACGTTTTAATGACCAGTATCATAATGAAGCCGTGATTGGAAAAATCGGCTTGGTAGGAAAGAAATGGGCAGACCGTTTGGCGTTGAGTTTCAATTATTCCCATTTCTATAAAGAGATACAAACAGGCGTTTATCAAGATGTCGTGTTCGGTGAAAAATTCCGCAAAGGACATTCGTTGGTCCCTTCTTTAGAATATTACAAAAAGAACTTACTGGTGAAAAACCTGGATCTGCTGTTGACTGCCAATTATAATCATAATATCACCAATAATGTCGATACCGCTTCGCGGGCTTACAACTGGCGTGGAGATTTTTATGAAAAAGGCAGCCGGGGAGAACAGTCTTACCAGAACAGTGAATCTAAAAATAGAAACTGGAATGGGACGCTGAAGATGAATTATCATATCGGACAGGCACATACGTTTACTTTCAGTCATGTAATCAGTGATTTTGAACGTACGAGCCGCTCTACCATTGGTGCTTCTTCCAAATTCACGGACTTTTCTATTCCTAAAATCACCCGTAAAAACGTCAGCGGGCTTTCTTACCGTCTGATGCCGTCGGACAGATGGAATGTGTCGGCATTTGCCAAATATTACCGGCAATACAACAAGGGACCGGTATCGCAGAATACAGATGGAATAGGCAATTATATCAATCTGTCCAATACGGCAAGCGCTCTTGGATATGGAGCGGCAGATACCTATTTTATATGGAAAGATCTTCAGGTGAAACTTTCGTACGAAAAGGCTTTCCGCCTGCCGACCACGGACGAACTCTTTGGAGATGAAGACCTTGAAGCTGGTAAAATGAATCTGAAACCGGAGAAAAGTGATAATGTCAATTTGAGTTTCAGCTATAATCATCAGTTTGGCAAGCATGGATTGTATGCCGAGGCCGGTTTGATATATCGGGATACGAAAGATTACATAAAAAGAGGACTGGACGTATTGGGAGGAACAAGCTACGGATATTATGAGAACCACGGTCACGTAAGGACCAAAGGGTATAATTTGTCATTGCTTTATAGCTTCTCGCATTGGTTTGATATAGGAGGAACATTTAATAGCATCGATACTCGTGATTACGAAAAGTTTCTGGCGGGTTCCTCTTTGCAAGAAAGCATGCACTATAAAGTGCGTATGCCGAATCTGCCCTATCGTTATGCTAATATCAATGCAAATTTTTATTGGAATGACCTGTTTGTCAAAGGAAATGTATTGAGCATCGGCTATGATAGCTACTGGCAGCACGATTTTCCTCTTTACTGGGAGAATCTCGGAGATAAAGATTCAAAGAATATGGTGCCGGAACAGTTTTCTCATAATCTGTCTTTGTCCTACACCATGAAGAATGGACGTTATAATGTATCATTTGAATGTCGGAATTTCACCGATGCCCAACTGTTTGACAATTTTAGCCTGCAAAAAGCGGGGCGCGCATTCTATGGAAAGTTCAGAGTATTTTTCGGTAAATAATAAGAGTAAGTTTTTAGTATCAATCAATAATGAAGAATATATGAGGAAGTTTTTATTACAGGCTTTTGCCGTAGCTTTTTGCTTGAGTAGCGGTGTGTTTGTGGCATCTTGCGACGATGATAATCATCCGGTGGATAACCCGCCAATTGATGGAGAAACGACTTATGTGGTGGCTGCCACAACCGGTGAAGCAAGTTATTTGGTAGTAGCCAATTCTTTGGATGAAGGAACAGTGTCGACCCAAGGGAATGGAACCGAAGTGATTGGCGGTACCTATTGGGTATATAAAGGATTGGATTATGTGTTTGCTTTAGTTTATAATAAAGGTGGCGCAGGTACAGGAGCTTCCTATTATCTGGGGGCAGATGGTAAAATGAAAGAAAAGTACACATACACTTATAATCGTATCACGTCTTATGGAACCTGGAGGGATAAAGTGGTGACTGTTTCCACCGGGGACTCGAAAATAACAGATGAGGATCAGAATGTGGCTCAAGCATTGTTGTTCAACTATTTGGATGCGACCGATGGCAGTCAGGAAGAGGGTACCTTGCTTGCCGAAAATTACTTGGGTAATGGTGAAAAAGTTTCATGGGCAGGTCTGGTTGAAGCTAACAATAAGATTTATACATCTGTCATCCTAATGGGAATGAGTAAGTACGGTATTAAAAAATGGCCGGAAGCTGTGACAGATCAGGAACTTGTGACTAAGACTGACGGTGGTAGCGGCAGCGGTGCATATACAGCCGGTGTCATTCCTTCTACACAATACCCGGATAATGCTTATGTGGCAATTTATAGTGGCACGAACTTCAATGAGACTCCGGTGATTGCCAAGACTGATAAAATAGGCTATGCATGCGGTCGTATGCGTTCACAATATTATCAGACTATTTGGGCCGCTGATAATGGTGACGTCTATGTGTTCTCTCCCGGATATGGACGTACGGCAGTTTCATCTTCAGATTTGAAGAAGGTAACAGGACAGAAGCCTTCGGGCGCAATGCGTATCAAAGCAGGCGCAACAGATTTCGATCCGGATTACTATGTGAACTTTGAAGAGATAGGCACTAAACATCCTATTTTCCGTTGCTGGCACATCTCTGAAGATTACTTCCTGCTTCAATTGTATAAAAATGGAGCGGAAGATATGATTAATGGTGGTACAAGTGCAGATGTTAGCGAATTAGCTGTTTTCAAGGCGGAAGATCAGACGATTATGCCTGTTACAGGTCTGCCGGCTGACGGAAAGTTTGGTGGCGAGCCTTATGGAGAAAAAGGGTATGCTTATATGGCTGTCACTGTGACTACGGGCGAGAAACCGGCCTTCTATAAAATAGACGCAAAAACAGGCAAGGCAGTCAAAGGTTTAACGGTAGAGGCTGACGCTATCACTACGGTAGGTAAGATGGAATATCTTTCAAAATAATACAGTCGGTTAAATAGAGAATCTTTTGTAGATAAAAGCCTGCCGAGCGGAAAGCTTTGCAGGCTTTTTCAAGAAATAGTAATGAAAACATGAAAAAAATATTCAGAAAGATACATTTGTGGCTTTCCGTCCCTTTCGGACTGATAATAACTCTTGTCTGCTTCTCCGGTGCCATGCTGGTATTTGAAAATGAGGCGAATGAGTGGTTTCGACGCGACCTTTACTACGTAGAAACGGTAAAGGGGTCTCCTCTTCCTATGGATAAGTTGCTTGAAAAAGTGGCGACGACATTGCCTGACAGTGTAGCGGTGACCGGTGTCAGCATATCTTCTGATCCCGGACGTGCGTATCAGGTTAGTCTTTCCAAACCACGTCGTGCATCTTTGTATGTAGACCAGTATACGGGCGAAGTAAAAGGAAAAAGCGAGCGTAGCGGCTTTTTTATGTTTATGTTCCGAATGCATCGCTGGCTTCTGGATAGTATGAATCCGGGAAATGAAGGAATCTTTTGGGGCAAAATGATTGTAGGTGTCAGTACGCTTTTACTTGTTTTTGTACTGATTTCGGGAATTGTCATTTGGTGGCCGCGTACACGTAAAGCATTGAAGAATAGCCTGAAAATAACAGCAACAAAAGGTTGGAGAAGGTTTTGGTATGACTTGCATGTGGCAGGTGGAATGTATGCTCTGATCTTTCTACTGGCTATGGCACTGACGGGGTTGACCTGGTCTTTTCCGTGGTATCGGACGGCTTTCTATAAGGTCTTCGGGGTAGAAGTACAGCAACGTGCCGCCCAAGGACATGAACAGAAAAGTGATGCTCAAAAGAGAAATACCAAACTGGCAGCCCATCGGGAAAAGAAAAGAGAAGGAAATGAGGTTCGAAAGGGTGAAAGAAGCAGACGTCCGGAAAACAATCATAGTGATATGTACTCGGTAACTTCACCATTCGTTTATTGGCAAGAGATTTATGATAAACTAAGACGTCAGAATCCGGAGTATAAGCAAATCAGTATTTCTTCTGGTACGGCAAGCGTGTCTTTCAACCGTTTCGGTAATCAGCGGGCATCTGACCGTTATTCTTTCAATACGGATAATGGTGAATTTACAGAAACAAGTCTTTATCAACATCAAGACAAGTCGGGAAAGATTCGTGGTTGGATTTATTCTGTGCATGTTGGTAACTGGGGAGGAATGTTTACTCGCATACTTACCTTTATTGCTGCCTTATTGGGGTCTGCACTACCACTGACTGGATATTATTTATGGATAAAAAGACTCATAAAGGTACGGAAATGAATGAAATTTTTTCCTACTATAAAGTTGAAAAACATAAAAACATCTGCCACCTGCAACGAAAAGCGTGTAATACACTAGTTAATAGATAGTTGTAACGTTGCAGATACCTGTGGCAGATAGGTTGCAGATAAAGTATCTGCAACACGTTATATAATCAAAGAAAAAGCCTTGATCCCTTTGTGCAAAGCTATGGGATAATTGGGGGACCCTATGGAGAAATTGTGGTGTCTCTACGGGGAAACGACAGTATCCTTACGTAGAAACTGTAGTGTCCCGCCTTAGAAACTCTCGTTTCCTGCCGTGGAAACTGTAATTTCTAATGCCGGAAACGACAGTTCCCCGCCTGGAAACGGGAAGTTAATGTATACAATAAACTTTTGCACCCATGGAGAATTGGCTTTGCAAGGCTTATACTGTGTGGCAGATACTTTGATCTGCAACCTATCTGCAACAGTATCCGCAACGTTACAACTATCTATTAACTAGTGTATTACACGCGTTTGGTTGCAGGTGGCAGATGTTTTCATGTTTTTTCAACTTTATAGTAGGAGGATTACGCATCAAAATTAGGGTCGCAACCGTAAGTCATAAAACAAATTCACCTCTGTGTCCTCCGTGTCCTCTGTGGTGAAAAGAAGCATTGAATAAATGAAAGAAGAGCGGTGAATGATAAGGAAATCTCCCGTTCATCCACCGCTCTTTATCTTATATACTGATATAAGCTGAACTCCTAAAAATAAAAAGATTAGATTGAAAGCTCTTTCAATACAGTGACAAGATCTCTCTTGATTGGTTTGTCATTCTTAATAGCCTTGCTGAACGGTACGTAAACGATTTCATCATGTTCGATTCCGATCATTACGTTACGTTGATCTTCCATAATAGCATCGATAGCAGCAGCACCGAGGCGGCTTGCCAGGATACGGTCGTGGGCAGTTGGGCTACCACCACGTTGCAGGTGACCTAAAATCGTCACACGTACATCATATTGCGGATATTCGTTTTTCACACGTTCGGCATAATGCATGGCTCCTCCTGTCAGTTCGCTTTCGGCTACCAATACAATGCTACTGTTTTTTGATTTGCGGAATCCGTTTTTGATAAACTCTTCCAGTTGGTCGACTTCCGTACTGAATTCCGGAATAATGGCAGCTTCCGCACCCGAAGCGATAGCTCCGTTCAACGCAAGGAAACCGGCATCACGTCCCATAACTTCAACGAAGAACAAACGTTCATGTGAAGTGGCTGTGTCGCGAATCTTATCTACGGCATCCAATATGGTATTCAATGCAGTATCATATCCGATGGTCGTATCTGTACCATAAAGGTCGTTGTCAATAGTTCCCGGCAGTCCGATACATGGAACATCAAATTCCTGTGCAAAGATACGCGCACCTGTCAGTGAGCCGTCTCCACCAATGATAACCAAAGCATCGATGCCTTCTTTTTTCATGTTGTCATAAGCCAACTGACGACCTTCCGGAGTCGTGAACTCTTTACAACGTGCCGTTTTCAGGATAGTACCACCCAACTGGATGATGTTACTCACATTCTGACTCTTGAATTCTTTGATTTCACCTGTAACCAGACCTTTATATCCTCTGTATATACCTTTAACTTGCAATCCATTGTAGATGGCTGCACGTGTCACTGCACGTATAGCAGCGTTCATTCCCGGAGCATCACCTCCGGAGGTCAAAATTCCGATACACTTAACTGTTCCCATATAACAATCTCTCATTAATTAGTTTGACGCGGCAAATGTACAATAAAAAGTTGAAAGCAGCGGTTATGAAGTTTTTTTTCGTATGAAGAAAACATTAAAAATGTTCAAATAGCCCTTTCTTGCTTTCTTTTTATTCATTCGTGTTACTTTGCCGTTTTTTCTTATGTTGCTTTGCTATTATTCTTTTATGAATAAAGCAATTA